>JANMFB010000253.1:0-12527 GCA_031377605.1 Ferruginibacter sp. | reverse complement strand
TAAAACCATAATACCTGCATGGCTTTCACCAAGCCCTATTTCATCTTCAGCGCATATCATACCTACGCTTTCCACACCACGTATTTTTGCTTTTTTTATTTGAAAAGGTTCGCCATTGCTTGGATACAACGTACAACCCACAGTAGCTACAATTACTTTTTGCCCCGCAGCCACATTATTTGCACCACATACAATTTGCAAAGGCTCTGCCTCGCCAATATTTACCGTTGTTATTTTTAGTTTATCGGCATCGGGGTGTTTTTCGCAAGTAAGTACTTCTCCCACCACAATACCCGCAAGCCCACCTTTCAGCGACTCGTAAGGGTGCATACTCTCCACTTCCAATCCTATAGAAGTTAATATTTTACTAAGCCTATCTGTGTCTATTACTACAGGCAAATATTCGCACAACCAATTGTAAGAAATAATCATTTGTTCTATTAAAATTTATGAACGAAGATAAGCTTTTCGGCGGGAAGGGATTTAGACGTTAGCATCAAAAACAAAAAGAAGCCGGTTTTAAAATAAAAAAGACTTTTTTCGACTTCGCCGAAGAAGAATTAACGACTAAGACACAAAAGAAAATGCTAAGCATTTTTAGACTCCTTTGCTGGTTATAATAAACGATGAAACTGCTGAAACTAGAAAGAATTTAAAAAAGCGAATTCTTTTTAGTAAAAAAATAGACTTTGGCTAAAAGCTAAAAAAGAAAAAAGATTAAGAGGCCGTTTGTATATAATTTCAATCAATTAATATCCCACAAAACGCTAGCCCTCCTTCACCATGAATTCGCTTCAAAATACGCAAGGATTTTCCCTTTGTGTTCTTAATTCTATCAAAATCTCACAATAAATTAAACTGATTTTTATTTAAAGAAAAACTTTGTGCTCTTTGGATAAAAAAAATCACTTAGCTCCCGATAATAAAAATCAAATCCCCCTTCTAATACTGTTTTTTTTAGAATTTATTTCCCAAAACTCCTACCAATAAAGCATTTACAAAACACCCAAAAATCAATAAGGAAAAACCAAAATATCCATCCCTTTATTTTACTCAAAAAATTCTTTTTAACGTGACAAAAATCTTTTCCTGGTAGAAGATTTTTGTTAATAAAAACAACAAATCTCAACTACTACGTAGAAATACGATGTTAACATCAATGTTTATAAGCGGGGGATAAACTATCTTTGGCTGTGGATTTGCTGTAGATAACTAAAAAGTGGAGGTTAATAACATGCCAATGTTAATTAAATATTACCAGATAGCATTTACCTTAGCTGCTCTACCAAAAAATTTGTCTAACAAATAAACTAAACTACAGGAGAATTTCATAATGGAAGTAAAGAATTTCAATAAAGGAGTAAAGCGGGTAAAAACCTCGTTCGATTCGGGCCTCATGGCGCTAGGCAAAGTACCACCACAAGCCAAAGATTTAGAAGAAGCAGTACTAGGCGCTATTATGCTAGAAAAAGCGGCATTTGATACCGTGGTAGAAATTCTTAAACCAGAATGCTTTTATTTAGATGCACACCAAGAAGTGTACAAAGCCATGCAATCATTGGCCATCAAAAGTTTGCCTATAGATATGCTTACGGTGGTAGAAGAATTAAAATTTAGAGAAAAATTAGATATCGTTGGTGGCCCATATGCCATATCTAAACTTACCAATGCAGTAGTCTCCTCTGCCAACATTGAAGCGCATGCAAGAATCATTTTGCAAAAATTTATACAACGAGAACTCATACGCATTAGTGGCGAAATAATTGGCGAAGCGTATGAAGACAGCACCGATGTATTTGATATGTTGGACCTAGCAGAAACAAAACTCTTTGAAATAACCAACAATCACCTGCGCAAAAATTTTGATGATATAGATACCGTGTTGGTAAAAACCATCAACCGTATTGAGGAAATGCGTAATAGGCAAGATGAGCTAACCGGCGTGCCTACAGGCTTTCCCACGCTTGATAGAATTACATACGGTTGGCAACCTACCGATTTAATTATACTTGCCGCAAGGCCATCGGTAGGTAAAACAGCCTTTGCCTTAAATCTTGCACGCACAGCCGCATTACACCCAACAAAACCTACCGCAGTAGGTTTCTTTAGTTTGGAGATGAGCAGTGCACAGCTTGTGCAAAGAATACTCAGTGCCGAGAGCGAAATATGGCTCGAAAAAATTGCAAGAGGTAAACTAGAAGAGCATGAAATGAAACAGCTCTACAAAAAAGGAATAGACAGACTAAGCAAAGCACCCATTTTTATAGATGACTCTGCCGCACTCAATATTTTTGAGCTACGAGCAAAATGTAGAAGGTTGAAAAATAAACACAATGTAGGCATCATCATTATAGATTACTTGCAACTTATGAGTGGCAGTGCAGATAGAAACAGCAACCGTGAGCAAGAAATAAGTAAAATATCTCGTGACCTTAAAGGACTTGCCAAAGAGCTACAAGTGCCTATTATAGCACTATCACAGCTAAGTAGAGAGGTAGAAAAAAGAAAAGAGGGTAATAAAATACCACAGCTGAGCGACCTTAGAGAATCGGGTGCCATAGAGCAGGATGCCGATATGGTAATGTTTTTATACCGCCCAGATTACTACGATGTTACCACCAACGAAATGGGCGAAAGCAACAAAGGAGAAACCTTTGTAAAAATAGCCAAGCACCGTAATGGAAGCCTGGAAACCGTAAAACTAAAGGCACTCCTACACATACAAAAATTTATAGAAGAAGAAGGCGGTGGCGATGATTTTAACCCCAACCTTGGCAGCGGCAGTTGGAAGCCAGTACCTACTGATGGTGGCAGCAATGGCCCAAGTATGTACATACAAAAAGGCAGTAAAATGAACGATGATAGATTTGATGATGATGCACCTTTTTAAAATTAACTTCATCTTCTACCACAAAATAGTAAGTAAGCGTTTCGAGTGATTGGAGCGCTTTTTTATATGTGAGTTTTTTTTGGAGCATGGGCATAAGAACTATCCTCAGCATTAGTTTCGTGTTATTCGCTACAAGATTTTGATCGTGCCTCACAAAAGGCTTTCCACTGCTACCACGGCTAGGCTCAGCTGCTAATCATTGTTGAACTTTTATTGGTGCTAAGATTAGCGTAATAAACCTATTAGCTTTTCAATTATCCAAACCCACCCCTCACTCCATCTTCCAATCTGGCACTCTGCCCGGCGTGTACGGTGCTCCTTTTTGTTCTAGCAAAAGCTCCATGGTTTTTATGGCTTCGCCAATGGCTTTTACCTCTGCTAGTACAGGTGCAAATTGTTTTGCAGCTACGGTATAAGAGTTCATAAATGAATTGGTAGGGGTAGAGGTAGTGCTTAATAAATTTTGCATAATATCGCCTAACCTTCCATTTACAGAGGTAGGAACTTCAAACTCTCTTTTGGTAAGTGCATCATCGCCATTTAAAATAATATCTGTTGCTTGTAACCTACTTTCTAATGCGAGTATATCTTTTACAATGGTTGGCTCTATAGCGCCTGTTAACAATGCGGCTTCCTTTATAGATTTTAATTTATTACCAAGCTCATTGCGGTAGCTATTGGTACCATCTAGTGCTCGCTTTAGTTCGGTTACTTTTTTACCAAAATCTGCAATCATTTTTCTATCGGTAACAGGCAGGGCTGCCATGTTTAAGGCCTCTATGGTAAAAGCTTGCGCCGCTACCAACTCGGTAAAATTTCCATCTTCAAATTTACTTAACGATACTTTGTAGTTGCCTGGCATTACAAATATACCTCTTGCTCTTCCGCCTCCAGCTTCTGCTTCATCGCTCGCAGCTACTGCTATGGGCGATTTTGCATCGCTTCTAAAATCCCAATTAATGCGGCTCAACCCTTTTTTTACAGGCGTTTTTAATCTTCTTACCACATTGCCAGTTTCATCTGTAATGCTAAAAAGCAAGTATGGGGTGGGTTGTGCATCCTCCATACGCAACGAATCCATAGTTGGGTAATAAGGTGCTTCACCTTTTTTTATTTTATCATTCTCTGCTTGCTGTCTTTTTTCTTTGAGTGTTTTAATATCGTTCTTTACAAAATATGTAAACACAGTGCCTGGCTTTGGGTTTGGGGTAGTCCAATATCCTTCTCCTTGAAAACCCTTATCTCTACTGCCTAATGGCGAAGTTTCCATATACATCCACGCTTTTTTTATGGGAGATATAAATGCATTTTTTTGCAAGTCCTCTTTTTTCAAATTTCTTAATGGGCTAAAATCATCTAGCACATAAAACCCACGGCCAAATGTAGCAATCACCAAATCGCTCTCTCGCTTTTGTATCTCCATATCTTTTACAGCAAGTGTTGGTAAACCTCCTTTTAATTGTGTCCAACTAGCACCGCCATCTATAGAAAAATAAATACCAAACTCTGTACCTGCAAATAAAAGGTTTCCATTTACATTATCTTCTGCCACACAATACACCGTGCCTCGTACGGGTAAATTGTTTTGAATAGGCAACCAAGTATTACCAGCATCGGTTGTTTTAAAAAGATAAGGTTTAAAATCGCCATAC
Source organism: Ferruginibacter sp. (assembly GCA_031377605.1). Classification (GTDB taxonomy): domain Bacteria; phylum Bacteroidota; class Bacteroidia; order Chitinophagales; family Chitinophagaceae; genus Ferruginibacter. The sequence goes on along the minus strand of JANMFB010000253.1, from coordinate 7,985 downwards.
CGGTGGTGATTAAATGCTACATAAGCCACATTTTTATTTGTTGGCGATGTAACAATTTGGTTTACATACGTACGCTCTGGCACACCAGCAATATTATCAACTTTGCGCCAATTTTTTCCTCCATCTGTGGTAATATGTATGAGCCCATCATCTGTACCTACATACAACAAGTTTTCATCTAACGGCGATTCTGCAATACTCGTAGTTTGGCCATATACATCGGTAGATTGATTTTTTGCCACTGCATCTACTGGCCACACTTTGCCCATTACGGGTAGTTTATTTCTATCAATACCGCGGCTCATATCGCCACTTATGGCTTTCCATGTGCTGCCTTGGTCATCTGTTCTATACACTTTATTTGCACCAAAATACAAGCGCTTGTGGTTGTGTTGCGATATGAGCATTGGCGCATCCCAATTAAACCTTAGCCCACCCTCACCTGCTGCCTCTATTGGTTGAATATTTACCCTTTCGCCAGTTATTTTATCATACCTAACAATACCGCCGTATTGCGATTCTGCATAAATAATATTTGGATCTACATAATCTGCTTGGCTTTCAAAACCATCGCCACCATTGGTTATAAACCAATCGCTGTTTACAATCCCATGTTCACTTTTTGTTCGGCTTGGGCCACCCAAACTAAAATTATCTTGTGTACCACCATACACATTGTAAAACGGAAAGCTATTATCTAACGATACTTTATAAAATTGCGTAATAGGTAAGTTGGCTTTAAAAAGCCAGTTTTGTGCACCATCAAAAGTTTCGTACAAGCCGCCATCGCAACCTTCTATCATGTGCTGCGTATTTGCAGGGTTTACCCAAATAACATGGTTATCTACATGCTTATTTTTTTCTCCCAAATTTTTAAATGTTCTGCCACCATCGTTACTTACTTTAGCTGTTACATCCATGGCATAAAGTCTATCAATATCTTTAGGATCGCAAAAAATTTCTTGGTAATAATTTCCACTGTTAAAAAACGGGCCACGCTTTTCCCAACTTGCCCCACGATCTGTAGAGGCGAACAATCCACCTTTTGATTTATCTGCTGTTTCTACAATTACAAATAAATAATCAGGATTTATGGGGCTCATAGCCATTCCTATTCTTCCAATATTTATATCGGATGGAAGGCCTTTCATTATTTTATTCCATGTAGCTCCACCATCTATACTTTTATATAATGCACTTTCTGGCCCACCACCAATATAAGTAAATACTTTGCGCTGCCTCTGGTGTGCTGCTGCGTAAAGAATGTTTGTGTTGCGAGGATCAATCATTACTTCATTAAAACCTGTATGCTCACTTACAAATAAAATTTGTTTCCAAGTTTTACCGCCATCAATTGTTTTGTAAATACCTCTTTCGCCACCACTACTCCACAATGGACCATAGGCTGCTACATAAACTATATCAGAATTTGTAGGATCTACAACAATTTTACCAATGTGCTCAGATGATTTCAACCCCATGTTTTTCCAACTCTTACCTGCATCTTCACTTTTGTAAATACCATCGCCATAACCCGCCACACGTTGGTTATTATTTTCGCCACTACCCGCCCACACGGTGTTTGTGTTACTAGGGTCAATGGTTACACAACCCATAGAAAAAGAGGCTTCATTATCAAACAAAGGGTTAAATGTAGTGCCGGCATTATTGGTTTTCCAAATACCTGCATTTGCCGTTGCTATATAATATTCCGAAATATTTTTTGGGTTTACGGCAAGGTCTACAATTCTACCAGATACCAATGCAGGTCCTATATTTCTAAATTTTAAGCCATTAAATGTAGGAGCACCTAATCCTGTATTTGTAACCTGCTTTGCAGTATCAGTTACAGGCTTTTTTTGTGCATAAACATTATTTGTAGGATTTAGGGCTGCAGCAATAAGAATAAATGGTAAAATAATTTTCATAACAAGTTTTTAGTGCACGGAAATTAATCAACAAAGTTGGATTATGTAACTTTTACTATGAAAAAGATTGTGGAGTTGATGAGAATGAATGGATTCCTTGCATTATTGCTCAAAAAAAATTAGCTCTTATTAAATTTAGGCCTTTCAAATATTTTATTTAGAATGGCATATAATTACTTTTAAAAAGACTTGTCCCTTATTTACTAATCATCACTTAAATTAGTATTTTTGGTACTTTTATAACTGTCGATAAAAACTTGTTGTAAATTTTCAACTATATGTTGAAAGTAAATTTAATTACACTTACCAATGCTAAAAAATTATACTAAAAAGCCTTTCAGTGATAGAGTAAAGCTTGTGCTTACTCTATTTATTTCTTTTTCTACATTCTCTTCATTTGCACAAAGAGAAGTGGCACTAACCAAGCAATTTCTAATTGAAAACAAACAAAAGTATAATCTATCCTTATCGGACATTGGAGAGATGAAGGTAACGAGTGAATATTTATCTCCCAGTACAGGTTGGTATCATATTTATTTTAACCAAACATTGCAATCTATAGATGTGTACAACGCCGTGATAGGTATAACACTTAAGGACGATAAAGTAGCCTATGCAGCCAATAGTTTTGTAACAGCCTTGGCAGATAAAATGCCAATAAGATACGATGCCATAACATTATCTGCAAAAGAAGCCTTACAAAAAACCATTACTGATGTAAATATTAACGGTATTGATATTTCTAAAACCAAACAAATAAGTAGTAGCAATTTAGAAAATGGAAAATTAGGTAAAGTGGTTTTTGAAGATAAAAATTTATCTGATGAAAATATAGTTGTAAAACTATATTGGTTGCCTATTGAAAATAAAATGGGCGAAAAAATAAGTACAAGCGTGGCACTTGTATGGAATGTAAAGTTTTTAACCAAGGATGCAAAACACAGTTGGAATATACATATAGATGCAAACACAGGAAATGTTTTACAAAAAATAGACGATGTAATTCATTGTGATTTTGGAACACCGGCGCATGCAAACCATAATGAAATATGTAAAGATGAAAACGAACTAAACCCCTCATCATCTCCCTCTGCAAATGGTTATACCGTGTTTGATTATCCGCTAGAAAGCCCCAACCATGGGGCTCGTACAATTGTAACAAATCCTTATACAAGATTTTTACCCGCCTCAATGGGGCCAGGTGCTACCAACGGTTGGCATAATGATGGCGCCACGGATTATATTTATACAAGAGGTAATAATGTTTGGGCCAAAGATGATATTGCCAATGACAATGAAACTACCATAGGATCTTATCCTAGCTCAGCAACATTAGATTTTAATTACCCTTACACACAAGCTACAGCAACCGCTGCAGCAAATTTAAATGCTAGTATTACTAATTTATTTTATTGGAACAATGTGATACATGATGTGTTATGGCGCTATGGTTTTGATGAACCAAGTGGTAATTTCCAAAAAGACAATTTAGGTAAAGGTGGTGTTGGTAATGATTTTGTACAAGCTGATGCACAAGATGGCAGCGGAACAAATAATGCAAATTTTAGTACACCTGCAGATGGTGGCAATGGACGAATGCAGATGTTTATTTGGAGCAGTGCAGGTTCCCCCTTGTACCAACCAGATTCTGATTTTGACAATGGCGTAATCAGCCATGAATATGGGCATGGTTGGTCTATTCGTTTAACAGGTGGGCCTGCAAACTCTGGATGCTTAAGTAATGTAGAGCAAGGTGGAGAAGGCTGGGCCGATTACAATGGGCTAATGCTTACAACAAATTGGGCTGCGCTTACTCCAACGATAGCCAGTGCAAATATCCCAAGAGGTATTGGCACTTATGTACTTGGGCAAGGCCCTACAAGTGGTGCGGGTATTAGATTATACAGGTATTCCTATGATAAAGCCACTTACAACAATATAGTTACTTATGGCAAAGTAGCAGATGCAAGTTTTTCTCAACCACATGGAATAGGGTCTATTTGGGCAACCATGCTTTGGGATATGACCTGGGAAATTATTTTACAGGATAATTTTATAGCACCTAATATTTATGATGTACCTACTATTGTTACAAATATGAGGGGTAATATAGCTGCTTATAAATTAGTAACAGAAGGCTTACGTTTACAAGCTTGCAGCCCAAGTTTTGTACAAGCAAGAGACGCTATTTTTCAAGCAGATGTATTGTTGTTTGGTGGTAGATATCGTTGTGCTATCGGAAGAGCATTTGCCCGCAGAGGATTAGGGTTAAATGCTAGCTCAGGAGTGAGTACCAATGATAGAATTGTAACAGAAAGTTTTACTTCTTTTTCAGGCCCTTCTTTAACTTCTCCAACCAATAATACTGCTTGTTCAAAACAAGTATTCAATTACACAGCCACTGTTTCAGCCGCTGGCGCATATACTTTTTCGTGGACTCGTGCTTCAGTAGTAGGTATAAGTAATGCTTCTGGCAGCGGTAGCAATGCTAACATAAGTGAAGTATTAACCAACACAACTTCCGCTCCCATAACGGTACAGTATCTAATTACAGTAAGTCCTGATGAGTGTGGAGGAGCACCAGTAGCCCAAAATGTAAACGTAATTGTTAATCCATCAATAACACCAACTATTAATGCGTATAATGTTTGTCAAAATGCTACAGTACCTACAGGGCAAGGATTGGTAGTTCCCGCTATACAAACAAATACCTCAAGCGGCACAATAGTAGTTGGGCCTACTTACAATAGAGGCACCGGTACTACTACCTATGTAGCTGCCACAGCAGGGGCCGTTGGATCTTCTGTTTATTTTAGAACAATTAGTTTTGTTGCACCTACTACTGTAGCTGTTACTTTTACGATTACTGCAGCGAATTTAACACCGGGTACAGCAGATGATACCTACATGGCTATTTATCAAACTGCATTTAACCCTGCAAGTCCGGCTACAAATTTTTTACGAGCAGATGATGATGCAGGCGTTGGAGCATTATCTCAATTCACACAAAATCTTGTAGCTGGCAATACTTATATTATTGTAGTGAGTACTTACAGCAATACTGTTACAGGCACCTTTAGTTTACAAACAAACATCAATATATTTACAGGAATCAATAGTTGGTTTGCAAACCCAACTGGTGGAACATCTTTGGCTACAGGCGAAATTTTTAACCCCGTAGGTATTGCAGGGTCGGGTATTATCAATACCGCTACACCTGGCACTACAACTTATTATGTATCTAATAATGATTATCCTAGTTGTAGAACAGCAACCACTTTTACCATCAATAGAAATGTTATTTATGTGAACCAATCCAATATAGGTGGCACATATGATGGAAATACTTGGGCTACCGCTTATCAAAATTTGGAAGATGCATTGAATGGGGCGGTTGTTTGCTCGTCTACACAAGTATGGGTAGCTGCAGGTACATACAGGCCTACGGCAACAGCAAATAGAGACCTCAGTTTTGTTATGAAAAACAACCTGGCAATTTATGGTGGTTTTCCAAATACTGGTAACCCAACATTTGCACAAAGAAATACAGCAAATAATATTACTAACCTCAGTGGTGACATAGGAATAATAAATGATGCAAGTGACAATAGTTATCATGTTATAAGCAATGCTGAAGGACTTAACAACACAGCTATACTAGATGGTTTTATTATATCAAATGGAAATGCCAATGGCATAGGTGGCAGTTTTAGAAATGTAGGTGGCGGTATGTTTAACAATGCCGGAGGTGCATCAAGTACTTGTAATCCAAAAGTTGACAATTGCATTTTTAAAAATAATAGTGCTTCTTTAAATGGTGGAGCCATTTATAATAATGGAGTAACTGCTACGGCAAGCCCTGTATTTACCAATTGTGTTTTCCAAAATAATAATGCAGCAAATGGAGCAGCGTTTTATAACGATGGCAGGTCCTCAGGCATAAGCAACCCGATAATTGTAAATGCTACTTTTATTGAAAATACAGCATCTACTTCGGGCAGTGTAGTTTTTTCAACAGCGCCAAGTGGAATTAGCATCTCAGATTTTACAAATTGTATTTTTTGGAATAATGGTGGGGTAAATACTTTTTCTAATAATGCATCTAGCATAAATGTGAAATACAGTTTGTTTGAGCTATTGGTAAATAATTATACTAACGGTTTAGGAAATTTAACCACTACTGTTTCTCCTTTTGTATTGCCTTCAGATGCACGATTAAAAGATTCTGCCGCTGCTATTGATGCCGGAGTTGTAACCGGCGCACCTACGAGAGATATTGAAAATACAATAAGAAGTACCATACCCGATATGGGTGCTTATGAAAACTTGCAATCATGCATAGGCTCCAATAAAACTTATTATACCGATGTAATAGGCACTACTTATAAGTGGCAAATTAATACAGGTTCAGGTTATGTAGATATCAATGAGGGGCCACTATACAGCAATACAAATACAAGAAATTTAACTTTACTAGCTCCTGCAAGTATTAACACTGGTACATTATATCGTTGCAAAATTACAACAGGTGTTACTATATCGTTTGGCAATGAAAATACTTTACGTTTCTATAATCGCTGGTTGGGGCTTGTAGATACTAATTGGCAAAACCCTGCCAATTGGAGTTGTGGCGTTATACCTGATCAATATACAGATGTAATTATACCTACAGCAAAAGCACCTTATCCCGTTATAAGTATAAATACCGCTATACGGAAATTACAATCAGATACAGGAAGTAATATTACAATTGCAACAGGAACTAACTTGACAATATTGGGAAAATAGCATTAAGTTTTTTTAAAATTATTTAGTGAGAGCATTGCTGCTAGGGCATTTCTTATTAAAAAATAGAAAAATACTGTAAAGATTTTTTGCTTGGGCAAACATTTTAAGCGCATGTAATACTGAAGATCTTTTGTATGCTTTTATAGTTGGATTGAGCAAGCATATTCAGACGGATTTAACAATTTGTCTTTGGTATTTTTTCATTAAACTAGAAAGGTCAAGTCCGATAAAATTTCTTTCTGTCTAATTGGTATTAGGCATTAAAAAGTACTGTAAAGACTGAGCTAGTATAAGCCAGGATAAAGTTAGAATATGTCTCTACAAACACTAATAACAAATTATATAACTATAGTTTAAAAATCTAATTGGTATAATATGTGTTAGTAATATAAAATTATTGATAGGGATATTATTTAACTTGGTAAAAAGAATCGGAAAAGAATTTCTTTGGCTCTATATCCTCAAATTGCTCTTTATCCTGATGCTGGTATTCTCTATGGGTATTATTAGCTACATTCTATATTTAGTACATCGATTGTTTTCTGATAAAAATATTTTGCTCTTTCGGGATTAGAAGCAATACAAACAATTCCAAGTTTTCCATATTGCGACAATGCACCAATTAAGTGAAACATTACTCCTTCCTCTTTTGTACCATCATAATGAAGATTATTGAAAATTGCTATTTCAATTAAATCAACAGGTGTGAGCCCCTTATATTTATCATTTTGTAAGTTATCTGTGAAAAAATAACATTTTTCTTCCCCATTGGGCAATAAATATTTCCCTGTGTTGGTATCATAATCTCCGCTTGTTAAAAACTGCAACATAATGTAAGGATGCGTAGTACCACCTTTACGAAGATTAATTTCTATGGCATAATGCTTCCATTGGCTATTTTCTTTTACTGATAAAAAATCTACTGAAAACCTACCTAGTACTCCTTTATCTTTTAAGGCGGAAGCAATTTGTTTTGCCATATTGCCAATTTCAATATTATATTGGGCATCAGCAGGAAAAGTACCTCCTAAAAAAACCTGATTATCTAACCCACCCATTATCTGGTCGTGTGTAGAAATAATATCAATTTTACCCAATGGGTTTACACGGCATTGAACTGATGGCGTAGTTTTTATTATACCATCAATAAATACTTCAACAATACCACCCATTTCTGTAAATTTATTTATAAATATTGTTGTCCGAAATAATATAAAAATTGTGATATAAACACTGTCAATAGCTTACCACTGCTCAAAAGTCGAATTG
>JANMFB010000242.1:0-7697 GCA_031377605.1 Ferruginibacter sp. | reverse complement strand
AAATACGGAAATACCCGCAAAATTTAAAAGCTCGTATATTCCATTTTCTCTTAGCCCTGTATTTACATTGACTGTGCTGTCATTCCTACCTGTTCTAACTCTCACCACATTATTATTATTAAAAGATACCAATACCACTACAGAGTCATTATAAACATTCATAGCTCGGTAAGTTTGGCTTTGTGGCGTTATATTACCATATCTTGTATTACAAGTTATAAGCGATGGAATTGTATTAATCCCTGTATATCCTAATCTTTCTTTGCTTATAGAATAATCTGTTAGTGTACCATTATTAAATTTCCATAACAATGCTGCTGCGTGTGCGCCTGTAGTTAAACCACTTGTGGTAGATGCTGTACATACACCTGTAGTAGAGTTAAAAGTTATGTTTGGAACACCCGGTACACTCGGGAATAATGGGCTTGACTGACCGCTCACATATCCTAAATTTGCATTCACAAATATGATTCTATATATTTCTTTTGCTTTAGCATCCATATTTATGTCTACTGGAGGAAAGCTTGTATTATTTACTAAACCTACTCTTGTTCTACCGACTACATTTGGTGCAGCAATAGAATCCCACGATGATCCACCATTTCTTGTAAAGTATAGTTTTGGTAAAGAATCAGCTGTGTTGAATTGGCCACCAATATAACCGGTATCTTTATTTATGAACCAAACTGCATTAATATTACGAGCATTTGCAAAAAGAGGTGTTGTCACAAAACTCCAATCTGTACCTGCATTTATACTCTTTGCCATTAAGCCCCTATCGCCTACAGCATAAACAGTAGCAGCATTTCCAAAACTTACATCATTAAATGTGCTGGTAGTTTTTAAACCTGTTTGTGATGGGTAAGTAAATGGTCCGTAAGTCCAATTTGCACCACCATTGGTAGTTCGAGCTATTCCACCACTTCCTCCTACAGCTATACCTAAGTTATTATTAAAAAAGTTTGCAGCTAGAACGGTAAATCCAAATTGCTTTGGATCGCTAAAACGCCATTTATCTGTACGATATTCTACCTGACCATAAGAAATAAACGATGTAGAAATTACAATCATAAATAATAGTAGTTTCTGAAAAACTTTGTTGTACTGCTTGTTCATAAGCATTATGTTTTTGTGTAATGAATAATAAATCAAAAATATGCAAGTATCTAAAAAATCTTGTAGAGTTAATTCTACTTGAATGTTTATTTTTATAGAATAATATTGTATTTTATGAAGAGAAATACTTTTTTAAATATTGCTTTTGTATTTGTTTGTGTTTTGATTTTTTCTATATCAAATGCTCAAGATAAATCTAATAGGGGTAGAGAGTTTTGGTTAGCATATGGTTTTGATTACACTTTTTTTAATGAGATACCTGTAAATAGCCAAGATTTAGCAGTTTATATAAGCACTGAGGAAGCCGCTATAGTTACGGTATCCATTACAAATACAGGATTTACCCAAACTTTAAATATTCCTGCAAATATGGTAGATGCTACCATAATAATACCAAAATCGGGGCCTAATGATGCACGTACACTTACCGATGGTTTGCAAAATAGAAATATTCATATTGTAAGCGATGTATCAGTTGCGGTTTATGCACATGTATATGCAAACCAAGTTTCGGGTGCTACTATGCTTATGCCTGTAGAAACGAATGGATTTGTTTATCACTCTATTAATTATTACCAAACAACATCACAAAGTAGCCCTAACGATTGGTACTCTTGGTTTTATGCTATAGCATCGGAAGATAATACACGTTTAGAAATTACACCAACCGATACTACAAAAAATGGGTGGTTACCTGGGCAAACTTATATTGTTAATTTAAATAAAGGAGAATCTTATCATGTATTTGGTAAGGCACTATTTAATGGAAACCCTGCATTTGCTAGTAAAGATATGACAGGTAGTAAAGTTGTCTCTGTTGCAGGTGCAGATGGCAATTGTCATCCTTTTGCTTTATACTCAGGCTCTGGCGGAATAAGGTTGTGCAGAGGCGATGGGGGAGAGTTCATGCAGCAGCAGGTTTTTCCTGCTCAGGCTTGGGGAACACGATACCTCACCTATCACACTATTAATAATACTAGCACCAATATTTTAGAAACCAATAGAAATTATTACAGAGTTTGTGTTTTAGATCCAACAACTGTTGTAAAAAAGAATGGTGTGAACATGACAGGGTTGATAAGGAATTTTTTTTACGAGTATTTAGATTCTACTGGGGGAGATTATATTGAAGCCGACAAACCAATTTTGATTTCACAATACATGGTAAATAAAAACCAATGTTGGAATTTTCCTACTACTTCCCCATCCCCTCCTTCGTATGGTGATCCTGAAATGTTTTACTTAAGCCCGATTGAGCAGGGGCAAAAGGCTGTGCGTTTTTATGTAAGTAGAAAATCTACCATAGATTATGTTTATGTAAATATTCATACATCCACATCAGCTGTCTCCTCTTTAAGTGTAGATGGAAATCCTGTACCTGCTAGTCAAATTATACCTCACCCAAATTTTCCTTCGTCTTCAGTAGCAGTTGTAAGATTTATAGGCCCCGCAAGCCAACACACTATCACTTGCGATTCTACTTTTAATGCTACAGTTTATGGTTTAGGAAATTATGAGAGTTATGGATACAATGTAGGCACATTTATAAATAATTTAAATGCTTACGGTGGTATTAAAAACACTTTGAGTACCACAGGAAATATAGACACCGTAAGTTGCCCTACTACGCCATTAAGGCTTTTTGTAAAATTGGCATATCAGGCAAATTCTATTACTTGGAAACTAAGCCAGGTTCCGGGAATAACACCAAATACAGATTCAATCGTAAATTTGCCTGTACCTGTAGGAACAGAAATAATAAATGGAAGAACGTACTATATTTATTCGTTGCAACAAGATTTTTCTTTTGCTACTATTGGCACTTATGTAATACCTGTTTTATTTACTTCTACTGTAATAGGAAATTGTAGCAACACAGAAAATGTAAGTTTAAAAATATTAATAAAGCCAGGACCAAAAGCAGATTTTAATTTTCCATCCGCTTGTCCAAATCAAACCATTACATTGACTGGTGCAGCAAGTGCGAATGGTTTTAACATCGTAAATTATTTATGGAATTTTCCGGACGCTACTACCCAAAGTACAGTGAATGCTACTAAAGCTTTTCCATCTATAGGTACTTATAATATTCGTTACCGTTTGTTTGCAGATAATGGTTGTGTAGGCGATACTACAAAACCTTTGGTAATTGGAAGCCCATTAGCTGCAACAGTTACAGGCGTGGGAAAAGCTTGTGCAGATTCCACATTCACATTTACATCGTCTTTATTACAAGATGCAACAAATCCACGTACTTGGTACTGGGATTTTGGCGATGGTACATCTACCTCAGTTACAACTACAAATACAGTTACGCATACATATGCAGCGCTTAATAATACTCGAACACTTAAACATTCAGTAAACTTTACCGTAGGTTGTAGCACGGATACAGCATCGTTTGTAATACCCATTATTAAACCTAATCCTGTTGCAAATTTTCAAATATTAAGAGATACACTTTGTGCAGGCAGGCCATTGGCGTTTAGTAGCAGTTTAACCAATATAAATACTTGGCTATGGAATTTTGGAAATGGAACAGGTAGCCAAGTTCCTCCTTTTTTACGAAGCTATGCTCAAGCAGGGCCTTATAACGTACAACTAATTGTAAAAGATATAAATGGTTGTGGATCTTTACCAGCTACAGATCAATTGAATATAAACCCATTACCAAATGTGAATGCAGGAGCTGATGTTTTTGTAAACCCGGGCAACAATACCATTTTACAAGCAACAGTATTGCCGCCTGCTTCATATAACTATTTATGGACCCCATCGGCTACAATAAGTGCAAATAATATTTTACAGCCAATAGCCACACCTACTATTAGCACAACTTATTTTTTATTGGCAACAAACCCTGCAAGTTTTTGCTCTGTTAAAGATTCTGTAGAAGTGAAAATTATTTCTAAGTTATATGTACCCAATGCATTTGCGCCAACAAGAGATGCTAAAAATTTAGTGTGGCGCATACCTGGTATTAATCAATATCCGGGCTCATTAGTAACGGTGTATAATAGGTATGGGCAAAAAATATATGAAACCAATAATAACACTGCTAACCCTTGGAATGGTACCTACCAAGGAGAACAAGCGCCTGCGGGATCTTACGTGTACATTATACAGTTAAATAATACTACAAAAGATTTACTAAAAGGAACAATTATGCTAATTCGTTAATACTATGAAGCCTACTATTTTGATTGCCGATGATCATAGTATCATAAGAAAAGGTTTGAAGTTGTATATGCAACTCAACCTACAATATACGGATATTAGCGAAGTAGGCACTTGCCATGATTTGATGCATGAACTTGTGAAAAAGAAGTACACACATTTGGTGTTAGATTTGATACTGTCCGATGGTAACACCCTGGAAATAATACCTAATATAAGAAAAGTATATCCTGAATTGAATATTATGGTTTTTTCTATGCAACCAAAAGAAGTTTATGGAGAAGCTTTAAAGCAATATGGTATTACTAATTATTTGTTTAAGGCAGTTGGTGAAGATGAAATCATTGATCGATTACAAGGATTTTTGCAAAACGAGGTTACTGTTCCTCCATTGGAATCTACATCCTTTAAAGGAAATCCTTTTTCTGCACTAGCCCCGAGAGAACTAGAAGTTTTACATTATGTACTTAAAGGCATTGGAACAAAAGAGATATCTGAAATATTAAATCTGAAAATGAATACTATTTCTACCGTAAAAAATAGAATATTTGAAAAAACCAATGCAGCAAATTTTAAAGAGTTGATGGAGCTTGCAACTTTGTACAGTGTCAATTACTAAAATATACTTATCTTGTTTGGGTGTAATTTCATAAGTTATTTTATTTTTAGTGAAATAATTTTTTGGAATTTGATGGAAATTGATAGATACCCAAACTAACTATGCAACTAAAACGAATACTTATTTTTGTTGTCTTTTTTGTATCAAAAGGTTACTCCCAAAAACCAATAAGTAATACCCATGCCAACCAATACACTACGGAAAATGGTCTGCCTTCTAATTTAATCAGAGGATTACAGTGGGATGATCGTACGAATTTTTTATGGATAATAACAGAAGGAGGCTTAGTTAGATTTAATGGGGTAGATTTTAAATCATACAACAAAGAAAAAGTTTCGCCACTTGCTCCTGAAAAATCTGTTTATGCTGTAAAGAATAACTTACAAAATATTTTCATATCGGATGGCAGTGGTAATTTGTTTGAAATAATAAATAATAACCCAAAAATATTGGGTAGGCTTTCTACAAGTAAATCTTTCATAAATCATTTTTTTGTTACTGTTTCAGATACATTTTTAAAAACTAAAATTAATCAAGAACCAGTTTTCTTCAGCGCTTTTGAAAAAGTTGTTCCATTAGACGATACATCCTGTTTAATAAATTTTAATAACTTACTTTATTATTTTTCAGTTTCTTTAAAAAAACCAGCACAAATACTTTCAGACTTTAACCCAATCACAAAAGTTTTTAAAATTGGTAATGAATGCTTTTTTATGAGTGCAGGGAACAAAATATTTTTATTAAATACAAATACATTCTCTACAAGTATTGTTGGTTTGGATAATAATTTCAAAACAAACGTTAATTTCTTTCAAAATTCGAATCAACTCTTTTGGCAAAATGGGATGATTTCGCCGATTTTAATTTCAAAAAATAATGCCCACACTTTAATTTACGAAAATAGCAAGATACATTTTCAATTCATTTCTGACAAAGTACCAACTGATGCTAACATTTATACAGTAAATTATTCAGAAAAAAATAATTTATTGTTTATAGGAACAGAATCAAAAGGAGTGGTGATAATTTCGCCCGATTTTGCTGAACCTAAAAAGAGGAAAAAAGAAAATATAAATAGTAAGAATGCCTACTTTTCTCAAATAATACTAAATGACAAAACAGTTTTAACAAATGAAGGAGATATAATTGGTGATTATGAGTTTCCTAGATTAGAATTGCCAATAAGAGGTAAATTTTCGAATAGGATTTCTTCAACCAATGGAAATTTACTTTGGTATAATTCTAAAGATTTAAAAACCGGCAATGATTATTTGTATCAGTATAACTACTCTACAAAAAAGACTATTGTTTATGATAAAATAAAAGTAAAAACACAAGTAGTAGAATCAAATGGAGAAACTTATTTTGCAAATAATGTTGGAATAGGTTTAATGAAAGCAGACAGTATTTTTTATTTATATAAATATCCTGCTAATATTCCAAACTTGAATACTTATGATTTTACAGAAATATCACCAGGGGTTTTAGTTATAGCCGGATGTAGTGGCTTGCTAAGATATAACATCAGTATTAATAAATTGGATACCATTTTCAATATCCCCAATGCATGTTTTGGAAGTATTTGGAAATATAAAGATTATATTTTTTGGGGTAGTTATGGCTATGGATACTTTATTTACCATAATGGTGTAATAAAAGAAATGCCATTAGATAAAAATAAATATCTACAATACTTTCATTGTTGTCTTCAAGATAATTATGGATATTTTTGGATAAGTACAAATATGGTTTTTCTTAAAGTTAAATTAGAAGATATAATCAGAAATTTTGAAAACGAAAGATCACCTATTTATTACCATTACTTCGGTAAAAATGATGGTTTAGAAATGACTGAATTGAATGGCGGCTGTACTCCTTGTGCTGTAAAACTATACAATGAAACCATTTCATATCCTACAATGGATGGATTGCTATGGGTGAACACAAAAGAAGCAAATCCATTAATGCCCAATGGGGAAATTTTTATTGACGAAATTTTAGTAGATAGCAAAAACTTATCTTTTTCCGATTTTAAAGATTTTAGATTACCATCTAATACAGAGGAAATTAAAATAAACTTAGGATTTAATGCTTGGTGTAAAAAGGAAAATTTATATATAGATTATCAAATAAATGATACCCTCAATTGGAAAGAATTAAATCCAGAAGATAATACTTTTATACAGTTTAATAATTTGCCATCGGGTAAATATGTTTTACGAATTAGAAAATTAAATGGCTTTGGTATAAATAATTACACATTTAAAACGCTAGTATTTACAATTAGCACCCCATGGTATAAACAATTTTGGTTTTATTTTATAGTTATATTTTCTTTGATTGGCCTAGCCATTTTATTTTATAAAAATAGAACTAGAAATTTGAAAAGAAGACAATTGAAATTGGAAAAGCAAATAAAAGAAAAAACGGAAGAGCTACAATTTAAAAATAATATTTTAGAAAAAGGCAATAATATAAACACTCGACTTATATCAATAATTAGTCATGATATAATTACACCCTTAAAATTTTTAAATGTTGCAGGGAAAAATTTAGTTGAGAATAAAAGTTTAATGTCCGAAGAGTTGAAAGACGAAACAATTAAAGAAATAACCTTTACATCTAAGGAGCTACAAATGCTCTCTACCAACATTCTTAATTGGATTAAATACCAAAATAAAAATCGAAGATTAATAAAAGAGGAATTTAATGTGCATGAAATGGTAACCCAGGTATTTGGAGTATTACAATCCTCTGCAAGGCAAAATAAAATAGAATTGCAAAA
>JANMFB010000227.1:0-9984 GCA_031377605.1 Ferruginibacter sp. | reverse complement strand
ATTTGCACCAACAAGAAATTTTAGAGGTCACGCAGCTCAGAAATAAAAATAGTTGACAGATGATAAAATTGATATTTTACCTATCATCCATAAACTAACAACAAACAACTAATTTAAAAAAATGGAAGCAGTAGCAAAATTAAATAACGAACCTACATCACCAAGAAAGATGCGCTTACTAGTAGATCTAGTTCGTGGAATGAAGGTAGAAAATGCACTAGCAGTGTTAGAGCATAATCCAAAGCATTCATCAGTTCCATTACGTAAGCTTATCCTTTCTGCTATTAGCAATTGGAAAGCAAAAAATGAAGGTGCTGACGAAACAGGTTTGATTGTAAAAACAATTTTTGTAGATAATGCAAGAGTTATTAAGCGTATGCGTCCTGCACCACAAGGTAGAGGTTACAGAGTTCGTAAGCGCAGTAATCACGTAACTGTGTTTGTAGATACAGTTGCGGAAGTTGTACCGGCTGCTAAGAAAACAGCACCAAAAAAAGTAACAAAAAAAGAAACGATATAATCAATAAAATTTCTGGTAACAGGAATAATAATTAAATACTATGGGTCAAAAAGTAAATCCGATTGGTGCTAGGTTAGGAATCACAAGAGGTTGGGATAGTAACTGGTACGCTCACAAAAAAGATTACGCTAAGAAATTGATTGAAGACGATAAGATCAGAAATTATCTTAACGCTCGTATCAATAAAGGTGGTATCTCTAAGATTGTAATAGAGCGTACACTTAACAAATTGATTGTTACAATTCATACATCAAAGCCTGGTATCATCATTGGTAAAGGCGGTGGAGAAGTAGATAGAATAAAAGAAGAGTTGAAGAAATTGTGCGGTAAAGAAGACGTGCAAATAAATATATTAGAAATACGTCGTCCTGAACTTGACGCAGCTATTGTTGCAGATACAATTGCTCGTCAGTTAGAAAATCGTATTAGTTACAAGCGTGCTATCAAAATGTCTATAGCTTCAGCATTACGTATGGGTGCAGAAGGTATTAAAGTAAAAGTAGGTGGCCGTTTAGGTGGTGCCGAGATAGCTCGTAGCGAAGAAATTAAGCAAGGTCGTACACCATTACATACACTTCGTATGGACATTGATTATGCTGCAGTATTTGCGCTTACCGTTTACGGTAAAATTGGAATCAAAGTATGGATTTGTAAAGGAGAAGTTTTAGGTAAAAGAGATTTAAATCCTAACGTAATTGCAGGAGCGAAGAACGAAGGGCCAGATAGACCAGGCGGTTTTGATAGAAGAGACGATAGAAGAGGTGGTGATGATAGAAGAGGTGGTGGAAGAGGTGGAGATGACCGTAGAGGCGGTGGTGGTGGAAGAAGATAAATTTAAGGTGCTTATGTCCTGATTAGCTAATTAGCTAATTATATTGAAGCAAAATTTAATTTTAAAATAGATGTTTAAGGTGTTTTAATTAGCACATTAGCATATTATCGAATTAGCAAATTAAAAAAAGATGTTACAACCAAAAAGATCCTTACACAGGAAAACGCAGAAAGGAAAAATGAAGGGTGATACCAAACGTGGAGCTACATTAGCTTTCGGTACATTTGGTTTAAAGGCTTTGGATAGTGTATGGCTTACTAGCAGACAAATAGAAAGTGCTCGTCAGGCAATGACTCGTGCTATGAAAAGGGAAGGAAATGTTTGGATTAGAATTTTTCCTGATAAACCTATTACCAAAAAGCCGGCTGAGATAAGGATGGGTAAAGGTAAAGGTAACCCTGAAGGATGGGCAGCAATTGTACAGCCGGGACGAATCTTATTTGAAGCAGACGGCGTACCCGAAGAAGTTGCAAAACACGCATTTGCATTAGCAGCTCAGAAATTACCAATCCTTACTAAGTTTATTATTAGTAGAGATTACCAAGCATAATATAATTATAAAGTGACTTAATGGAAAGATGGCTCAGTCATTCCAGGATTTAAATAGAAAAGTTGAGCAGTTTTAAAATTGTCAAATTAATAGAATATGTCTAATAAAAATGATTTCGCAGTTAGCCTCAGAGGTTTATCAGAGGCTGATTTAGTAGCAAAAATTAAGGAAGACGAAGTGCGTATGAAAAAGCTAACTTTTGCTCATGCTATATCTCCATTGGAAAATCCTCAAAGCATCCGTGCATTGAGAAGAGATATAGCACGTTTGAAAACTCAATTAAGAAAAACACAAATTGGAGCTTAATTTCCAATAAAAAGTATAAAAATGGAACAAAATATAGTTAGAAACTTAAGGAAAATTAGAACTGGTGTTGTTACTAGTAATAAGATGGATAAAACCATCACTATTGCTATCGAAAGAAAAGTAAAACATCCATTATATGGAAAGTTCGTGAAAAAGACTTCTAAGTTTCATGCACATGACGAGAACAACGAATGTAGTATCGGTGATACTGTTAAAGTAATGGAAACTCGCCCTATGAGTAAATTAAAGCGTTGGAGGCTGGTTGAAGTAGTTGAAAAAGTAAAGTAAGAATATTGAGTATTTATTGCTCACTACTCAGATAAAAGGATTAAAACAATTGAGAACTAATCTAGATACTAAATACTTAGTACTAGATACTAAATAAAAGAAAATGATTCAGCAAGAAAGCAGACTAAATGTAGCGGACAACAGTGGTGCAAAATCTGTACTATGTATTCGTGTACTTGGTAATAGCGGACAAGATTATGCAAAGGTTGGCGATAAAATTGTTGTTACAGTAAAGGATGCAATACCAGCAGGTGGTATTAAAAAGGGTACTGTAACCAAAGCGGTAATTGTAAGAACGGTAAATAAATTGCGTCGTAAAGACGGGTCTTATATTCGTTTTGATGATAATGCTGTTGTATTATTGAACAACTCTGATGAACCAAGGGGTACACGTATTTTTGGCCCTGTGGCTCGTGAGTTGAGAGATAAAGGTTACATGAAAATCATTTCATTGGCACCAGAAGTTCTTTAAAAAAAATTATAAAATGTAAAAATTGCTCAATGTGAAAATGTAGCATCACAGTGATTCAAATCATTTTCAAATTTTCAAATTGAGTAATTTTCAAATTAAATAAAAATGAGTACAAGATTTAAACAAAAGTTCAACATTAAAAAAGGCGATACCGTAGTGGTAATTGCAGGCGATGATAAGGATTTGAAAAAGCCTAGAACAGTGTTGGAAATAGTAGTAGAGAAAAACCGTGTATTGGTAGAAGGTGTTAACATCAAAACCAAGCATACAAAACCTACTGCACAAAATACCAAAGGTGGTATTGTAAAAATAGAAGCTCCTATTGCAATTAGCAACATTATGTTGTGGGATGCAAAAGCGGGTTCAGCAACAAAAATTAAACGCACTAGAGAGAATGGAAAACTAGTTCGCATAACTAAAAAATCAGGGGAGGTAATTAAGTAATGAGTACAACAGCAACAACCCAAAGATTAGCAGTAAAGTATAAATCAGAAGTTATACCTGCTCTAATGAAGAAATTCAGTTACAAAACTGTAATGCAAGCGCCAAAGTTATCCAAGATTTGTTTGAATCGTGGTGTAAATGGTGCTGTAACCGATAAAAAGCTTATTGATGTAGCCATCGATGAACTTACAAACATTACAGGACAAAAGGCAGTAGCTACTTTCTCTAAGAAAGATATTTCAAACTTCAAACTCCGTAAAAATATGCCAATTGGTGCAAGAGTTACTTTACGTGGAGAGAAAATGTATGAGTTCTTAGATAGATTAGTGTCTGTTTCTTTACCACGTGTTCGTGATTTTAAAGGAATAAACGATAAAGCTTTTGATGGTAGAGGTAATTATACCTTGGGTATTACAGAGCAAATAATTTTCCCTGAAATTGATATAGACAAAGTTAATAGAATTACTGGTCTTGATATTACTTTTGTAACAACAGCGAGTACCAACGAAGAAGCATACGAATTGCTTAAAGAAATGGGAATGCCGTTTAAGAATAATAAAAAATAATAGCGTTTAACAAATAACGTTCAACAAATAAACAACATGGCAAAAAAATCAATTGAAGCTAGGCAAAGAAAAAGGGAGCGCATGGTAGCTAAGTATGCTGATAAGAGAGCTGCTCTTAAAGCTGCAGGTGACTATGCAGGACTTGACGCATTACCAAAGAACTCATCTGCAGTTCGTTTGAGAAACCGTTGTCAACTTACTGGTCGTCCACGTGGCTATATGCGTCATTTTGGAGTAAATCGTATCACATTTAGAGATATGGCTTCTTATGGTAAAATACCTGGCGTAACTAAAGCAAGCTGGTAAAAACCAACATCCGTCTTCAATTGGAAGAAAGGGATATCGCATTGTAGAAAAATATTTAAAATAACTCAATAAAATAGAACAATGGTTACTGATCCGATAGCAGATTTATTAACAAGAATTAGAAACGCACAAATGGCTAATCATCGTATCGTAGAGATACCTGCTAGTAACTTGAAAAAGCGTATTACAGAGATCTTATATGATAAGGGTTATATCCTTAAATATAAATTTGAAGAAGATAAAAAGCAAGGTGTTATTAAGATAGCGTTAAAGTATGATGCTACTACAAAATTACCTGCAATACAAAGCCTAGAAAGAGTAAGTCGTCCAGGATTGCGTTCATATGCTAAGCCTGACGAGTTTAAAAGAGTAAAAAATGGATTAGGTATAGCAATCATTTCTACCTCTAAAGGTGTGATGACTGATAAAGAAGCAAAAATGGCAAATGTTGGTGGAGAGGTTCTTTGTAACATTTACTAAAATACATATTCTAAGGTATTGAAAATTACCCTTAGTCTTAGAGACAGAATGACAATTAAGCCAACTATACAGGCTGAACACTATCGAGTTTCGGTTTTTTAATTTTCAATTTTATAAATTTTCAAATTAGTATTATGAGTCGTATAGGAAAAAAGCCAATAGAAATTCCAGCAGGGGTTACTATTAACTTAAGCAAAGAAAACGTGGTAACTGTAAAAGGACCTAAAGGTGAATTGACCGAGACATTGGATCGTGATATCATTGTTGATATTCAAGGAAATATTCTTGAATTAAAAAGGCCAACGGACCAAATACGTCACCGTGCAATGCATGGTTTGTATCGTTCACTTATAGATAATATGGTGAAAGGTGTAACTGAAGGATTTCAAAAGCAAATGGAACTTGTTGGTGTGGGTTATAAGGCAGCTGCAACAGGTAACTTATTGGATCTTTCTTTGGGTTATTCTCATAATATCATGTTGGAGTTACCAAAAGAATTAAAAGTAACAACTATTCAAGAAAAAGGAAAGAACCCAATCATTACTTTAGAAAGTTTCGATAAGCAATTATTAGGTGCTGTATGTGCTAAAATAAGAAGCTTACGTAAGCCTGAGCCGTATAAAGGAAAGGGTGTTAAGTTTGTAGGTGAAGTATTAAGAAGAAAAGCAGGTAAATCAGCAGGTAAGTAAAATTAGTTGAATAGTTGAATTGTTGATTTTTATTTCAACCTCTAAGCTAGTAACTAATAAACAAAATACAAATCAACTAATTTTCCGGCAGTATCGGAGAATGTAAAATAAAATAAAATGAACAACAAATCACAAGCAAGACAAAAGATACGCTATCGCATTCGTAAGAAAGTAAGTGGTACATCATCTATTCCACGCCTTGCTGTTTTTAGAAGTAACAGCGATATCTATGCTCAATTAATTGATGATGCAACGGGTGTTACTATTACAGGAGCATCTTCAAGACAAGCTGACATCAGCGCTCAAAAAGCACCTAAAATTGATAAAAGTAAAATGGTTGGAGAAGCTATTGCTAAAAAAGCAGTAGAACTTGGTATTGAAAAAGTGGTATTTGATCGTAGTGGATACATTTACCACGGTCGTATCAAAGCTGTTGCAGAAGGTGCTAGAGAAGGTGGATTGAAATTCTAATTCCCCAATCTTAAATTTAAAAAAGTAAATCGATATAATGTCAAACGTAATTACAAACAAAATGAAAGCCGGCGACCTAGAGTTAAAAGAAAAGGTTGTTTCTATTAATCGTGTGGTGAAAACTACCAAAGGTGGACGTGCATTCAGTTTCTCAGCCCTAGTAGTAGTAGGTAATGGTGCAGGTGTAGTAGGTTGTGGATTAGGTAAAGCAAAAGAAGTACAAGAGGCTATCACTAAAGGTATAGAAGATGCAAAAAAGAATTTGATAAAAGTTCCTGTAATGCATGGTACAATACCACATGATCAATTGAGCAAAGAAGGTGCTGCAAAAGTACTTATAAAGCCTGCTGCCCATGGTACAGGTGTAATAGCAGGAGGTAGTATGCGTGCAGTATTAGAAGCTGCAGGTATTACCGATATTCTTGCAAAAAACCTTGGATCTGCAAATCCTCAAAATGTGGTAAAAGCTACCGTAAAAGCATTAGCTACTTTAAGAGAACCAATTCAAGTTTCAAGGACACGTAATATTTCTTTAAAAAGAGTTTTTAACGGGTAGGTAGGTTAATTATTATTTGTTAACAGTGATAATATTCCAGATTAGCAATAACATTTAGTAAATGACGTTTAACAAATGATATCTAACGTTTAATACATAACTAATAACGTTTAACGAACAAAAATGAAAAAAGTAAAAGTAACGCAAATAAAAAGCGTAATCGATAGGTCTGAGCGTCAAAAAAGAACAATGCAAGCATTGGGATTAACAAAAATGCACAGAACTGTAGAGAAAGAAGTTACTCCACAAATCCAAGGAATGCTTACAAAAGTATTTCATTTGGTAAAGGTGGAAGAAGCATAATATTGTGCTGATATGCTAATGCGATAATGTGCTAATAGGTACGTTTAAGCTTACAAAATTAGCAAATCACCAAATCACCTAATTAGCAAATTAATTATAAATAGCGAGCCCCAAGCTTTGGGGCGTAAGTATAAAAAAAAGCAATATGAATTTACATACATTAAAACCTGCAAAAGGTGCTACGCACAAAGCAATAAGAATTGGACGTGGTGAGGCAAGTGGTAAAGGTGGAACATCCACAAAAGGTAACAAGGGTGGACAAAGTCGTGCAGGTTACAAAAGTAAGCCTGGTTTTGAAGGTGGTCAAATGCCTATCCAGCGTCGTGTTCCAAAGCGTGGATTTAAGAATATCAATCGTGTAGAATACGTAGCGCTTAATATTGGGAAAATCGATCATTACGCAGAAAAGTATGGCATAACAGAATTTACATTACCAAACCTTTACATCAACGGTTTGATAAGTCAAAATGACAATGTAAAACTACTTGGAAATGGAGAAATCAAAGGCAAATTCACCTTTAAAGTGAGCGCTGCAAGTGCAAAAGCTATAGCTGCTGTAGAGGCGGCAGGAGGAACAGTTGAAATAGTAAAATAATTTACCGATATTTGCCCCCGCAGTTTGCGGGGTCTTTTTTCTTTAGCGTAATAAAAACGAAATTAATTCTGTGAAGAAGTTTATAACAACACTTAAAAATATTTGGAGCATCGAAGAGCTACGTAACAAAATTCTTTTTACGTTAGGTCTTCTATTTATCTATAGATTAGGATCATATATTGTATTACCCGGTATAGATCCAAATAAATTAGCTGCATTGGGCAACACTTCAAAAGGTGGAATGCTTGGTCTTTTAGATGCTTTTGTTGGGGGTGCTTTTTCAAAGGCTTCCATTTTTGCGTTGGGTATTATGCCTTATATTTCTGCATCTATATTTATGCAGTTGGTAACAATTCTTGTTCCTCAAATGGCCAAAATTCAGAAAGAGGGTGAGAGTGGGAGAAAGAAGATTAACCAGTGGACTCGTTACCTTACAGTAGCAGTTACAGCGTTTCAAGCGGCGGCTTACATTGGCTTCTTAAAAAGTCAAGGAAATGGAGAAGCACTTATTCCTGCTTACGGAAATTTCTTTTGGATATCTACTGTTGTAATCCTTACAGTGGGAACATTATTTGTAATGTGGCTTGGTGAAAAAATCACAGATAAAGGTTTAGGTAATGGTACTTCTATCATTATAATGATTGGTATACTTGCTCGTTTTCCACAAGCTATAAGAGAAGAATTTAATTCTCGTATTACTATGGGTGCAGGTGGATTGTTAATCTTATTGATAGAGTTTGTTTGTTTGATAGCAATCATCATGGGATTAGTAATGCTTGTACAGGGAACAAGAAAAGTACCTGTTAACTATGCAAAGCAAATGGTTGGAAACAGCCAATTGGGTGGTGCAAGAAATTTCCTTCCATTAAAAGTTAATGCTTCTGGTGTAATGCCAATTATATTTGCACAAGCTATTTTATTCTTTATAGGGTTTGTAGTTGGGTTAGGTAATACTTCAGGGAAAGCTTTTTTGAGTGACCATACAAATGTTTGGTACATGCTTATTTATACTGTTGCTGTTATTGCATTTACTTTCCTTTACACAGCACTTATATTCAATCCTAAGCAAATGGCAGACGAGTTGAAAAGAAACAATGGTTTTATTCCTGGCGTAAAGCCTGGACAGCCAACTGCAGATTATATTGGTACAATCATGGATAGGATTACATTACCTGGTGCTATTTTACTAGCATTTGTAGGTATACTTCCAGGTATATTCCAATTGATATTTAAAACACAACAGAATTTTGCAACATTCTTTGGTGGAACATCTTTGCTTATCATGGTTGGTGTAATTTTAGATACGCTTCAACAAATAGAAACACAATTACTGATGCGTCAATACGATGGATTAATGAGTAGTGGAAGAGTTCAAGGGCGTCAAGCTGTTGAGTCTGGAATTTAAAAATTAAATCTGAAGTTAAATTATAAAAACCCTGACGTGAATAGCGTTGGGGTTTGTTTTAGATGCTAGGTTTTGTTTATACCGATTATAATCATATATACCCGAGGTGAACTAGAATCGGCATAATACCAATCTAATATTACAACGTTGTTCTTTTGTCTAATATTGAAATAAAGATGGTATTACATAAAATTAGCCTTTAGATTATCCTTAGTAATTTTGTGTCATTCGTATAAGTAGGTTAATAATTTATAAATGAGTATTCAATATAAAACAAAAGAAGAAATAGAAATCATGCGACACAGTTGTTTGCTTGTGGGACAAGCGCATGCGGCTGCCGCGTCACAATTAAAGCCTGGAATTACAACCATGCAAGTAAATAATATAGTTGCAACCTTTATTAAGGATAATGGTGGGATTCCTTCCTTTTTAAATTATGGAGGATTTCCTGCTGCCACCTGTATATCAATGAACCAAGCAGTAGTACACGGATTCCCTTCCAATGATGTTGTACTGAAAGATGGAGATATTATTTCACTGGATATTGGTGTTTTTAAAAACGGCTTTCATGGAGATAGTGCATACACCTATGCAATAGGTGAAATAAGCGATGAAGTAAAACTGCTATTGAGGGTTACAAAAGAATCTTTGTATAAAGGAATAGATAAAGCAACGGTAGGTAATAGAATAGGAGATATAGCATATGCTATTCAAGAACATACAGAAAAAAAACATGGTTATGGAGTAGTGAGAGATTTGGTAGGGCATGGCCTTGGTAGAAAATTACACGAAGACCCACAAGTGCCCAATTACGGTAAAAGAGGTACAAAAGAAAAACTAAAAGAAGGAATGGTTTTGGCAATAGAGCCGATGATAAATATGGGTGTAAAAGAAGTATTGCATTTAAATGACGGTTGGACGGTTCTTACAAAAGATGGAAAACCATCTGCGCATTTTGAACATGATGTTCATATTACCAAAGATGGGCCTGATATTTTAAGTTCATTTGATCCAATAGAAGCAGCAGAGAAGGCGAATGGAAATTTGAGTTGGAGTTATTAGCAGTTGGCAGTTGGCAGTTGGCAGTTGGCAGTTGGCAGTTGGCAGTTGGCAGTTGGCAGTTGGCAGTTGGCAGTTGGCAGTTGGCAGTTGGCAGTTGGCAGTTGGCAGTTGGCAGTTGGAGTAAATTTGAAATACGCAA
>JANMFB010000219.1:0-3169 GCA_031377605.1 Ferruginibacter sp. | reverse complement strand
TAATTCGCCTTTGTAGTGGTACAGATGTAATTGCTCCTAGCGCATCTCGTTCAATAATCATTAAAGTACAAGGCGCAAACCTTGGTGGTCCATCAACTTTTTCGGGTCAATTGACTTATGGTGGTACAACATCTTGTGCTGCAGGTGGCGCTGCTCCTGGTGGCAATAATACAGCAGATGACAATAGTACTTCAACAGTAACAGTGGTAGCGGCTGTAGTCCCACTTACCCTCACAGACTTTAGTGTTACTCTAAAAGATTGCCAACCGCTATTAAGCTGGACGACCGAATCTGAAATAAACACAGATCGCTTTGAAATAGAAAGAAGCAACGCTGGCAATAGCAATGATTGGAAATTTATAGGTACAGTAGCCGCAAATGGAAACAGCGCCTCAAAAATAAATTACAGTTTTAATGATAAAAATATTAGTGCAACATCAGAAAAAGTATTCTATCGGTTAAAGATGATTGATAAAGATGGCAGGTTTAATTATTCGAATATTTTACCGGTATTGATTAATTGTAAAACAGGTAACCTATTGGTATATCCTAATCCAGTTCTCGATGGCAAACTGTATGTGAGCCTTGCGGGTACTATTGGATATGCAGAAGGAAATTTAATATCTACGACCGGCCAAATAGTATTAAAAAGTAAAATGAATAATGGTACAAATTATTTGAATGTTTCGAACATGGTTGATGGAGTATATGTTTTAAAAATTAGTGATAAAAATGGATTTGAAAAAACCGTCAAGGTTTCTATCAAACATTAAGCAAATAATTTTGTAAAGTCTTAGCATAAAAAAAGCTACCGAAATTTGGTAGCTTTTTTTATACAGTTTTTGGTTAGAAAATACCAAAGGGTTTTTAAATTCTACATTGGAATTTGTAAAAAGGCTTTTCTAAACTGTATCGAAACATATTGTGCCAGGTATTAAGGATTATTGGTCTTCACTATTAAAAATATTAGGAGCAACGGTTGGTAAGTGAATTACATACTTTGCAAGTGGGGTTCTATTTACTTGTGGGTTGTTAAGGTTTCTATAACTTCATTTTTCTTTGAATATAGGGGTGGCATTATAACACAAATCAAGAAATGAAATTGCTAATGAATTTTTTGTTGTGTTTATGCTAATTGAAAATAGAGGGTATTTAAAACACAAATCAAGTAAATAAATTTACTATTTACGCTATTGCGCTAATACTATTTTCTTTTGTTGAGTTTGCTTATTGGTAGAAGAAGTTTGTAATTTTAGCGTTTCCTTCTTTTTCTTTTTTTGTAGAATGATAAGTCTCCTTACAGATTGTTTGTGATCATCAAATTGCTTTATCAATTCAGCCATTTGGCTAAGTGTTTTTTGATAATTCTCATAAATATCACTTAACTTTTCTTTGTGCTCCAATATACTTTCGTGATGGAACGTGCACGGAACATTAAGTGCGTTTTCGGCAAGCAGTTTATTTAAGTAATTTTCTACCAGTTTGTAATGAGACCTCAGAATTCCTTGCATATTATTCTTCTTGTAAGCTGTTGTTATTTATTCAACAACTCTTTTTTTAAGGGTTAATTTTGTTTGTATATTATATGGGATACAATTAATTAAAATCACATATAATAGAAGATGTTCTTATTCACCAAAATCCAATTTTCTTATTACATTTTTTGGAAAGTTATAATTTTATAACTTTCAAAACTTCCAAGTCTTCGGTGCCGTTCTTAATTATTTTAATAAAATACTGTCCTATTGCTATTCCTTGTATGTCATAATTAAATCTTGTCGCATTAAGTAATGATATTACATTCTCTTGTACCTGTTTACCAGTAAAGTCAAATAAAGAAACTGTATATGTACCATTAAAAGCACCGTTATCTTTTTCTATATACACAGAGCGTATATTTCTTGGAACTGGATTTGGATACAAAAACACCGTAGATTTTGTATTACATACCGCAGACAGCTTTCTAATTTCGCTGTATTGAAATTTGCCATCGAAGTCAATCGCTTTTATACGAACCAAGCATGTAGGCACTTGGTGCTTTTCCGGCACATTAAAAATATAAGTATAGCTGTTAGCATTTGTAGCTTGCAATAAACCTATTTTTTCAAAATTGTTTAGATCTGCACTTATTTCAATTTCATATCTAGTTACATTAATTTCATTTTCTATATTAAAATCTACTTTAATGGAACATTCTTTTTTGGTAGCTCTTATAGCTGTAAAAGTTACAGGAACTACAGCCGGTACTACGAAATAAAATAATGAAGAAGTATTATTATTTCCATTTTCGTCGGATAATGTAATAGGCGTATTGTGATTGGTAACTAAAAAATTAGTGGTAATAGTAGACCCACCCAATATACTTCCAAATAAATCAAAAGAAGCTGTATCGGAAAAATTTGGAGGCAATTCGGCAATCAACTCACCTGTTATTTGCACTTGCCCGCCAGATGATAGTGCTGTCCAGTGAAAATAATTACTGGTATTTACAGTGCTTAAATCAAATGTTGGGCTCAATAACATTTTGGAACCTAAACCAATCTTTATTTTGCAAGTACCGGAAGGAAGTTGGTTGCCGAGGTTTAAATTATAAATTGGAATTTTTAATTTTACAATATCATTTAGAGGAAGCTGTAATTCATTCGTAATCACATTTAATTTGGAAGTTATTTTTATTGGACTAAGCGCTGGGTCGGCAGTTACTTGGGAAAATGCTGATACTTTTGATAGTAGCAGTAAGAAAAATATTATTTTTTTCATAATCATTTAATTATAAATCGGTTGAGAATAGTTTCACCAAGCAAAGATGATTTTAATAGAGATTGGAACACAAAGTTATAAGGTTAAATACCAAACTGTATTAAGTAATCATTACCTAACTATTAATTATTCTGGAGAAGATAGTAGTATTGTTAAACGAAAAATTGTCAGTAATAAAATTCTGTAAAAAGAGATTCATATGAATTTAAATAACGGCTGTATAAACAAAAAATTATTCGTTATGATATTGGCTAAAGTGCATTTTATTGCCAAGCAAACCGTCCCAAATCAATTGAGGGATTTTCTATAAGATTGTTTGCAAATTGCATCATACTATCTACAATGCTTTCGGTATTTTTTGTAAAATTTATTTTTTGGTTGCAATGCTTTTAAAGTATTAAAATAACTG
>JANMFB010000182.1:0-5385 GCA_031377605.1 Ferruginibacter sp. | reverse complement strand
TGCATTTTTTACTGTTTTTAATTAACGTGTAAATAAAATATGCTACTGTTTTTTACAGATTTTTTTTTCAGTTTGTGTAAAAAAATAATTGTTTATAAATAATAGCAGGTGCTACCACATTGTTTATAATTCTTGCAACTTTTGGATACCCATTTGCCTTGTATTCATAATTGTAAGTGAGTGTATAACTACCAAATGTAAGTATTAGTTGAAAGTTTTTTGGATCGTTTATACTTTGATTTATTATTTGAGAGCCATCTATATTACCAAGCAAAGTAGATTTATCGTTGTAATAAGGATAAGTATTTAAATTTTTGAATTTATAAAATGGGTTTTTACTGTTGTCGTAACTGATTGTTTCTTTTGTAGAATTATCAAAATTATAAGAGAATGGAGTGGCGAATGTACTGTAGTTAAATGTAGAATCGATACTGGTAATAATGTTGTTATTTAGTGTTTGTCTGTAATTTACCCTGTATCCTCCATAAGCAGATGTAGTTGGCACTGGGCTAATGGGGTATTGTATAAAAGTATCTACCACTTTATTTGCAAAATAAATGTATTTATACACTTGTATGCTATTAACGGGCAGTGTGTAAACTAAAGAATCAAATATTATCTTTTCGTTTTGATAAGTGTGAAAAATAGTTCTTGCGTTTACAGAGGTGTTTTCTTGTAACGTATCTATTTGTTTGAAAGGAAGCGTATCCGTGCCATTGTAAAAATAGTAGTATTTATTTCTAAAAATATCCGTTGGATTTATTACACCATTTGAATAGCTAACATATTCGTGTTTTATAAGCCTTTTTAAATTATCGTATTGGTAGGTAAATTTTTCAAGTGTATCTAGGGTGGCAGGTGCAGCAGTATCGATAGATACAATCATTGATAATAATGTACTATCATCTGTTGTTACTTGTGTTGTTACCGGAGAATTAATTGTAAAATCTTTTTGGCAACTGGCTAGAAGCACCCATAAAAAAAAGATTATGGTAAGTGTTTTATTCATAAGTGTTTTCGATTTTGCTATTGTGTAAATTGTTTAGATTATTATTACAAAAGAACCCTTGCGAGTTCTTTTCTAATTATTTTTTTTGCGTAAATTTTATACATTAAATCTAAAGTGCATAATGTCTCCATCTTGTACGATATATTCTTTGCCTTCTATGCGTAGTTTGCCTACTTCTCTGCATGCTGCTTCCGATTTTAGGGTAATAAAATCGTTGTAAGCAATTACTTCTGCTTTTATAAAACCCTTCTCAAAGTCTGTATGGATAACGCTTGCGGCTTGTGGGGCTTTCCATCCTTTACCTATTGTCCATGCCCTTACTTCTTGCACGCCTACGGTAAAGTAGGTGGAAAGGTTTAATAATTTGTAGGTAGAATGTATCAATCTATCCAATGCAGGCTCTACCATTTTATACTCTTCCATAAACATGGCTTTATCATCAGCATCTTCAAACTCTGCTATCTGTGCTTCTACTGCGTTTGTCATTACAATTACTTCGTTACCTTCATTCTTTACGGCTTCTATTAATGCTTCGGAATATTTGTTGCCAGTGTGCATACTTGCCTCATCTACATTGGCTACGTACAATACCAATTTATCTGTAAGCAAAAATAAATCTGCAATGGCAGGTTTTTCTTCTTTGCTTAAGCCTAGGGTAATTATATTTTTGCCTTCTTCTAAATGTGCTTTACATTTTTTTAAAATTTCCGCTTCCTCTTTTGCTTTAGGGTCAGTCTTAGAAAGTTTTTCTGCTCTTTGCAATTTCTTGTCTACGCTTTCTAAATCTTTTAATTGCAATTCGGTTTCTATAATTTCTTTATCTCCTACAGGGTTTATAGGGCCTTCGTCACGCAATATATTTTCATCTTCAAAGCAACGAATAACTTGTATGATGGCATCTACCTCACGAATATTTGCCAAAAATTTATTTCCCAAACCTTCGCCTTTGCTAGCGCCACGTACAAGGCCTGCAATATCTACAATTTCTATCTGCGTAGGCACAGTACGCTCTGGTGTAACCAAACCTGTAAGTACATCTAACCTAGGATCGGGCACGTTTACCAACCCTGTATTGGGCTCGATGGTGCAAAAACGATAATTGCTAGCCTGCGCTTTTGCGCTATTGCTTACTGCATTAAATAATGTTGATTTTCCTACGTTTGGTAAGCCTACGATGCCTGCTTTGAGTGCCATGGGGTTAATTTAATATTTTTTATTTAAGATTTAATATTTCTTTATGGTTGAAAGTTTTTTACAAACTATGAAATTTACAAACCGCCAACTGCCAACGGCCAACTTATTTTTTCAGCGGCTGCGAAGGTAAGAAATGCTGCTTACTTTATGAAGTTGGTTTTTTTGCATTTTAGACTATGAAATTAGCAGTAAAAGCATCGGTCGTTATATATTTAAAAAAAATCCCTAATTTCCCACATCATAATTGGCTAACAATAATTGAAGTGCTGAAAATATTCAATATTACTTCTTAAATCTAACATAGAAATGGCTCTATCCCGTATTTGGTCCGCATTTATACTTATTGCAATTGCTGTAGCATCGTGGCAGTTTTTTGTGAGCAATAGCAGAGATGATATTTTTGCTAAAATGGTAACCGGCACTGCCAAAGATGAATACAAATATGTAGCTATGGGAGATAGCGCAAAAGTGGCTAGCCTTGCCAAAGAAATGAAAGAGTATGGCTACACAGCACAAACAAGTGTAGATAAAGAAACAAAATATTTGGTAACGGATAATATAAGTGCAGATACCGTAGCTAACCTTACTGCTGCAAATACTGCATTGCGTCCGGTTACTTATACATACATACAAGGGCGCAAACAAAAAACGGTAGATGGCGTTTTTGCTACTTGCCTTGGTGCTGTTAATATTTGTATTGGGTTGATAGGCATTATGGCATTGTTTATGGGTTTTATGAGCATTGCCGAAAGGGCAGGAGGGATTCGGTTTTTATCAAAAATAGTGGGTCCATTTTTTTCTAAATTATTTCCTGAAGTGCCAAAAAATCATCCTGCACATGGGCATATGATGATGAACTTTAGTGCAAATATGCTTGGGCTAGATAATGCGGCTACGCCTTTTGGTATAAAAGCCATGGAGAGTTTGCAAGAATTAAATACCAATAAAGAAAAAGCAAGCAATGCACAAATCATGTTTTTGGCATTGCATGCAGCGGGCTTGTCGTTGATTCCTACTTCTGTAATTGCTGTGAGGGCAACTACTGCAAATGCTGCTGGCATAAAAGCTGCAAACCCTACAGATATTTTTATCCCATGCCTCATTGCAACTTTTGTGGCTACACTTGCGGCCATGTTTATTGTTTCATTTAAGCAAAAAATAAAACTATTTCAGCCAGTTATTTTAATGTGGATATTGGGTATCTCTACCATAATTGCTGGCTTGGTGGTTTTTATTAAATCATTAAATACGGTTGGAGTAAATTTATTTTCGGAGCAGTTGAGCACCGGTGTTATTTTGTTTATCTTTTTTGCGATTGTGATGGGAGGATTATACAAAAAAATAAATGTATTTGATGCTTTTATAGAAGGAGCAAAGGGCGGTTTTGAAACTGCTGTAAAAATTATTCCTTACTTGGTGGGAATGTTGGTAGCCATAAGTTTATTGCGTACGAGCGGCACTTTTGATATAGTAATAAATGGTATGAAAACATTGTTTGGTGCTATGGGTATGGATACAAAATTTGTGGATGGGTTGCCTACCGCACTTATAAAACCAATGAGTGGGAGCGGTGCAAGAGGCATGATGGTAGATACCATGCGCACACTTGGTCCTGATTCTTTTGCAGGGAGATTGGCATGTATTTTACAAGGTTCATCCGACACCACGTTTTATGTAATTGCTGTTTACTTTGGTGCTGTGGCAGTAAAAAATACTCGTTATGCCGTTGGTGCAATGTTGTTAGCAGATTTGGTTGGGATTATTATGGCTATAGGTGTTTGTTATATGTTTTTTGTCTAGGGTTTTTGCTATTTAGAAGTGGAAACTATTTTTTACCGCAAAGGCGGGGAGTCGCCAATATTTATTTTTTGGCTATCTGCACTTTGCTTTCTTGGGAAGTAGGAGACGTATCAAGTTCAGTTCCCTGATATGGCTTTAATAGAATTGTAGATTGACGAATACTTTCCGTTCTGTTTTTACAAAGTTATTCATCAATACTTTCTGTAAAAATTAGTTTTAATTTTTTTAATAGAAATCATTTCAGCGCCTCAAACTTTCCCGCCAACCAAGTATTTTTAGCGGCATTTATCCAGTTGTTTTCTAGTGTTATTTTTGTGAGGATGGTGTTATCGAAATACAAAGTATCTGGTTTTATAAAGCCGTTTTCTACCGCATAGTTTAATTGTGAGAGTGGTATTTGTTCTACTTTTTCTTTTATGTAAAAAGATAGCAAGGTTCTATCGAACATGTTTACACTAAATTTTTCTTCAATAGCTTTTATGAGTCTCACAGAGCTATCGGTACTGCAACCACTCACGCCCGTAGCGTTTTCATCTGCCATAAGAATAATAAACCTTCCAAAAAATAGATTTGCATATCCTTTTACAGGAGTACCGTGGCTTTTCCAATCTTTTACAAAATCTGCAAGCATGGGTTCAATATCTAACGCTTCTTGCATAAAAAATATTCTATTGCATTGATATATCCACACTCTGGAGTTTGGTGCAAAATCCTCAGGTAAGTATTCTGATATGTTGAAGGACATTTTTTGATTTAATATTTTAGAAGTAAGATTTAATTTTTTTATACTTTTTGCTTGCTGTAAGAATTGGATTTATTTTGATTGAAGACTTTTTTCGAAACCGGTATTGTGTAACCGCTGAGGATGAAAGACGCCAAGGAGAATCTTTGCTCCTTAGCGTCTTTGCGGTAATCTATTATTTCTTACAACGATGCTGCTACCAACTCTGCAATATCCAACACCGCAACTTCATCTTCTTTTTCTTTATTTTTTACACCATCGCTTAGCATCGTATTGCAGAATGGACAAGCTGCAGCAATGATGCTTGCGCCTGTTTCTAGTGCTTCGTTGGAGCGTTCTATATTGATACGTACATCCCCTGGTTCTTCCTCTTTAAACATTTGTGCGCCGCCAGCTCCACAACACAATCCATTGCTTTTGCAGCGTTTCATTTCTACCAAGGCTACATCTAAAGCTTCTAAAACTTTACGTGGTGCTTCATAAATACCATTGGCACGCCCCAAGTAGCAACTATCGTGATAAGTAATTTTTTTGCCTTTATAAGCTCCATTCTCATTCATCACAATTTTACCCTCATCTATCAATTGTTGTATAAAGGTAGCATGGTGTATTACTTCGTAGTTACCTCCTAATGCGGGGT
>JANMFB010000215.1:0-2263 GCA_031377605.1 Ferruginibacter sp. | reverse complement strand
GAGCTGAAGAAGGTTCCAAGGGTTCGGCTGTTCGCCGATGAAAGTGGTACGTGAGTTGGGTTTAAAACGTCGTAAGACAGTTTGGTCCCTATCTTTTGCAACGCGAATTTATAAACAAGGATTTAAATCTAGTACGAGAGGACCGATAAGAGTTAACCGCTGGTTTAATAGTTGTTTGCCATAAGCATGGCTATAAAGCTAAGTTGATAACACATAATTACTGAAAGCATATAAGTAAGAAACCTTCCTTAACAATTTTATAATAAACGTAAAAGACTATTGCGTTATAGTTTTGGAGTTTAACTTTTTCAAAAAATAAAGCTTACAAAAACTAAATTTTTAAATACAAATGCCAATAATGTTTTTGTAGGCTCAGGTATTGGTATTGTATACGAAACAAAAGCAGGATTGCTAAACCTTAGCTTGGCACTTGGTAAAAGAAATGATGTACCCTTTAGTTTAAGACAAGCTAGCAAAATTCATTTTGGGTATATCAATTATTTTTAAAATAGTTATTTGAATAAAATGTTATTTCAATTGCAAATCTTACACTTAATTTTGTAAAAATCTTTTTGGAGTGAAATTTTCTTTTGTAGCCATTTGTGTTTTTATTATTATACCTTTTTTTACTATTGGTCAAGTAAAGGACAGTTCTTTGAGACCTACTATTCAGAATGATAATCTTTTAACTTTATCCAAAAGCAAACAAGTTTACGGCACATTGTTGGACAGTTGTATGTTTTTAAATTCTAAAGCTACACCTCAGTCATTATTTACAGAACTACATAAGCATAGTAATAATCAAAAAGGTTTTTATATTGTTGCATTACTTTTTGTATTTTTTGGCATTGTTAAATTCTCTTTTAGTAAATATTTTAGTACACTTTTTAGTGTTTTTTTTAATACTACTCTCAGGCAAAATCAGCTTACAGATCAGCTCGAACAAGCAAAACTGCCGTCACTTATTTTCAATGGGTTGTTTGTAATTACTGGAGGTTTTTATTTGTATTCATTAATAGAGTTTTTCTCAAATGCTGCTATTACTAAAAAAACAATAAATATAAATTACTTTTTGATCAGTATTGCTGCTGTTGCAGTATGTTATATTGTAAAATATTTCACTTTAATTTTTATTGGATGGCTAACTAACAGCAAACCTGAAGCAAAATCTTATATTTTTATTATTTTCTTATTGAATAAGGTACTGGGTATATTTTTCTTGGCAATCATACCATTGCTATTATTTGGAAGCAAGATCACTGCATCTTATGCAATGTTATTTTCATTAATAGGTGTAGCGTTGATTTTTTTATTAAGATATTTTAGATCATATGCTTTATTACAAGGTAGATTAAAAATTAGCGGATTTCATTTCACACTTTATGTTATTGCTTTGGAACTAATGCCCTTGGCTATTATTTTTAAGTTTGCTGTACTGTTTTTAACAACAAAAGCCTAATTTTGCACTCTCATTTAAAAATTAGCATGCTAAAAGCGAAGGAGATTATAACTGTTTCTTCTGCACCCAAGAAGATAAAGAAGATTTTAATTGCTCAGGCTCAGCCAGAAGGAGCAAAATCTCCCTACGCAGAAATAGAAAAAAAATATAACCTTACTGTTGATTTTTTCCCCTTTGTAAAAATTGATGGTATAGCAGCAAGAGAGTTTAGAACGCAAAAGATTGATATCTCCGCTTTTACAGCAGTAATATTTACAAGTAGGCATGCTATTGACCATTTTTTCCGAATTTGCGAAGAACTTAAAGTATCAGTCTCTCAGGATACAAAATATTTCTGTATTACAGAAGCTATAGCGCTTTATCTTCAAAAATTCATTTTATACCGCAAGCGAAAAGTTTTTTATGGTGCAGACGGTACCAATAAGAGTTTGTTTGATGTAATAAATAAGCACAAGGAATTGGAAAAGTTTTTATACCCGTGCTCACAATCTTTTGATAGCGAAATTACAAATTGGCTTAAGCTTCATAATTGTGGCTTTGCAACTCCTGTTTTGTACAGTATTGTAAGCAATGATATAAAAAGCACTTTAGAAAAAAACTACGATGTTATTTGCTTATTTACGCCGGGTAGTGTTCGCTGTATTTTTGATAATGTGCCCAATTTTAAACAGAATGGAACTAAAATTGGCGTGTTTGGACAAAATACTTTTAAAACAGCAGAAGATTCAGGGCTTACTTTAGATATCAAAGCACCAATGCCCCTTACTCCAGGTATGGTAAGTGCTTTAGATAAATATTTACAAG
>JANMFB010000063.1:0-6426 GCA_031377605.1 Ferruginibacter sp. | reverse complement strand
GAATGCGCAAAAGGCGAGATAAGTAAATCGGGTACAACGCTTATTATATCTATTGTCATTATAAAATTTCTAAAAAGTAAAAATCATAGAAAAAAATCCGAGTATCAAACCTATCATCCACCAACTATCATCTGTCCTCCTTCACTCCCTACCTTAATCCCCCTTAAACTCACTCAAATCCCTCAGCTGTTTTTTCGTTGGTCTTCCTACTTTACTTAATCTTTTGCCAGTATGAAAAGCAGCA
This sequence comes from Ferruginibacter sp., assembly GCA_031377605.1. Classification (GTDB taxonomy): domain Bacteria; phylum Bacteroidota; class Bacteroidia; order Chitinophagales; family Chitinophagaceae; genus Ferruginibacter. The sequence goes on along the minus strand of JANMFB010000063.1, from coordinate 6,182 downwards.
CCTTGAAATTGGTTTTTATCCTCCACATCTTCTGGGGTTAAATCTAAATAAAAATTTATAGCTTCGGAATATTGTACTCTAGTATGTAATAATCCAGTAACTTTTATTAGCCACTTTTTTGCCTCGGTTTTTACCTCATACTCTTCGTCTTTATTTACATTTTTTGATGCCTTTGCAGAGGCGCCATTGTATTTTACCCTTCCCTTTTCACATGCTTCTGATGCTAAGCTTCTAGTTTTAAAAAGTCTAATACTCCACAAATATTTGTCTAAACGTAGTTTCTCTTTTTCCATTTTTCTAAGTTTCTCACACAAAATAAATCTATTTTGTTCAAACATTTCATTGGTTTGCTTTTGAAGCGCTTATTACTTAATTTTAACGTCAAATAAATCCTTATGAGTATTAAATTTTTTTTCCTCTCTGTTATCTCAGTATTTTCTTTCTTTCAACTTTCTGCACAGGATAAAGGAATAAATTGGGCTGCCGATGGAAGTGGCTATTATGACTTTAACAATGGAAATATTGTAAAAATAGACCCTAAAACTGAATTGGAAACCATCATTGTAAAAAGAGAACAGCTTGCCATACCCAATCAAAGTGGATGGTTAGATGTACAATCTTTTGCTTTTAGTACAGACAAATCTAAAATTATATTGTTTGCAAACACTACCAAAGTCTGGCGATACAATACTCGTGGAGATTATTGGTTATTGAATTTGGCTACAAATAAACTAACACAGATTGGAAAAACATTGCCTTCACAATCTTTAATGTTTGCAAAACTTTCCCCCGACGGGAAATATGCAGCTTACGTAAGTGGAAATAATATTTACTCAGAAGACTTAGCAACCAATATTATTAAGAAATTGACATCCGATGGTACTAGAAAATTCATAAACGGAACGTTCGATTGGGTTTACGAGGAAGAGTTTAATTGCAGAGATGGTTTTAGATGGAGCCCCGATAGCAAACAAATTGCATATTGGACAATAGATGCAACAAAAATTAGAGATTATTATATGTTAAATACAACTGATTCGGTATATAGTAAAGTAATTCCCGTAGAGTATCCTAAAGTAGGGCAAAGTCCATCGCCTGCTTATATAAATGTAGTGAACGTTTCTACAGGGCAAATAAAAAAAATGAACATAGATGGAGATCCTCAACAGCACTATATTACAAGGATGGAGTGGAGCGGTGAAAACGAACTTATATTGCAGCAACTGGATCGTAAACAACAAGAGAGTAAATTGATTTATTGTAAAGTTTCTGATGCTACAAGCGCCACTTTTTGGGCAGAGAGTGATGATGCCTGGGTAGATTTAAATACAGATAATCCTGTTGGGTGGAACTGGATAAACCAAGGAAATGATTTTTTATGGGTAAGTGAAAAAGACGGCTGGAGGCATATTTATAAAATAAGTAGAGATGGTAAAACGACTACACTCTTGACAAAAGGGAATTATGATATTGATAAATTTTTGGCTGTAGATGAAGCGAATAGTTATATATATTTTACAGCATCTCCTAAAAATGCCACCCAGCTTTATTTATATAGAGTAAGAATGCTTTATGGCAAAGACGAACCTGAATTAGTAAGCAATGCAAAACTAAAGGGAACCCATGATTATGATATTTCTCCTAATGCAAAATATGCCTTTCATAGTTTTAGTAATAGCAATACAAATCCTATTAGTGAATGGGTTACTTTACCATTACATTCAGCAATATCTCCTGCTAAGGCAATAGAAAAAAATATTAAACTAGATACAAAGAAAAATATCGAATATCTGCAGGTAACTACAGAGGATAATATTGTACTAGATGCTTGGATAAATAAACCCAAAAATTTTGACCCTGCTAAAAAATATCCGGTAGTTTTTTATGTGTATGGAGAGCCTGCAGCAAGTACAGTGGGCGATAGCTACGGAGCACATTCTAATTATTTATACATGGGAGACATTGCCGCTGATGGCTATGTGCAGGTGTCTATAGACTCTCGAGGTACGCCATCGCTTAAAAGTGCAAAATGGAGAAAAGCTATTTATAGAAAAATTGGTACATTAAATATTAGAGACTATGCACTTGGTGCAAAAAAAATTTTGGAAAACGCTTACATGGATAAAACCCGTGTGGCTGTATGGGGCTGGAGCGGCGGCGGGTCATCTACGCTCAATCTTATGTTTAACTATCCCGACATTTTTAAAACTGGTATTGCCATTGCTGCTGTGGGAAATCAATTAAATTACGATAATATTTATCAAGAAAGATACATGGGCTTACCACAAGAGAATTTGGAAGACTTTGTAAATGGTTCTCCAATAAACAATGTAAAGGGCCTTAAAGGAAAATTATTGTACATACACGGCACTGGAGATGATAATGTACATTACGATAATGCAGAAATGCTCCTAAACGCACTCATTAAGTACAATAAGCAATTTGAGTTTATGGCATATCCAAATAGAACACATAGTATAAGTGAAGGAGCAGGAACAGGATTGCATTTAAGCACACTCTATACAAATTTTTTGAGAAAAAATTGTGAGCCGGGGGGGAGGTAATAGTTTGTTTTTTTAAAAGTGGTTTAATTAAAAAGCAAACTAACTTTTTTACATATATTTTTTACAATCAAATAAGCAATGCCACTCTTTGCATCGTTTTTTAAAATACAGTTGTTATATAAATAAAAAAAATCCCTTCGTTGCCGAAGGGAAGATTTAAAGCGATTTTATATAACTAGATATTAGTAATCTTTACTGTATCCACCACCATCTCTACCGCCACCGCCGTATCCACCACCGCTACGGTTTCCACCGCCACCGCCGTATCCACCGCCGCCACGACTACCGCCGCCGCCATATCCACCACCGCCACTTGGACGCTTTTTGTAACCTTCACCTTCAGCACGTGGCTGAGACTCGTTTACGATTAATTTACGACCCTGTACTTCAGTTTCGTTAAGTGCAGCAATAGCAGCTTTAGCTGCTTCATCGTCTTCCATTTCTACGAAACCGAAGCCTTTGCTACGACCATTCATTTTGTCTTTCAAAATTTTTGCACTAGTTACAGTACCATGGTCAGAGAATAATGTGTTTAAATCTTCGTCTGTCATTTGCCAGCTAAGATTACCTACGTAAATGTTCATTGTAATAAACTTTTTTGAATAAAATAATTAATTGCTCCGGATTATAGTGCTACAATGAACTGAAAACTACTTACGAAAAGATAAAATCAGCCTACATTAAAAACTAGATCTCCAAAAGACATTGTAAAAGTAAGTGTAAAATTGATTTAAAAGTCAATTTGATAGGCTTTTTTTTAATAATTTGAAATATACTAAGGTTTCCAAGGGAGGCTTACTACAAATAAAATAGCCATCCTGAGAAAATCGGGATGGCTATTTTGTAAAAAAATGAAAGAATTACTCTCCTATTACCTCAAATTCAACTTCAGTTTCGTTTCCGTTACCAAAATCAATATGAGCTTTGTAAGTTCCTAGTTCTTTAATATCATCTGTGATAGAGATACGACGGCGATCTATTTCGTAGCCCTTTTGTTCTTTAATGGCACGAGCTATTTGAACAGTAGTTACGCTACCAAATATTTTACCACTAGTACCTGTTTTAGCACCAATTTTAACCGCTCCATCTTTCAATGTCGCAATTACACTATTAATTTCAGCCAATAATTTAGCTTCCTTTTTAGCTTGTTGCTTTAGCTTTTCCTGCATTTGTTTCATGTTGCTAGGACTAGCTTCTACTGCAAATTTTTGTGGTATTAAGTAATTACGACCGTAGCCATTTTTTACTGTTACCAATTCATTTGCTCCGCCAAGGTTGTTTACATCTTGTATTAGTATTACCTGCATATTTTTGCATTTTTACCCAAATTATCACAACCTATAAGTTGAAACAATCTTTCTCTATTTAAAGATTAGGGTGGTTAAAAAATTAGTATTTAGATGTTAGTATCAAGTATCAAGATGGTGCAAATTGTTTCAAGGAGATTCATGAAACGCATTGAAAATAATATCTACAATCTTGTGTCTTGTATCTAAAATCTTGTGTCTCGTTCTACTTCATCAAATCTGTAACATAAGGTAAGATGGACATTTGACGTGCTTTCTTTACTGCCTGTCCTACTTTACGCTGAAACTTTAGAGAGTTTCCAGTAAGGCGACGTGGCAATAATTTACCTTGTTCATTTAAGAATTTTTTTAAGAAATCTCCATCCTTATAATCAATATAGCGGATGCCCATTTTCTTAAAGCGACAGTATTTTTTAGGGCGATTATCGGCCTTAATAGCTGTGAGATACTTTATTTCGTTTGCTTTTGCCATAATTATGCCTCTTGTTTTTGAGATGGTTCAAAATGTTTTACACCACTTCTCTTTCTAGAGTTGTACTCCACGGCGTATTTATCGAGTACGGTAAACATGTGACGCATAACTGATTCGTCACGTAAAAGTTGGATTTTCAACTTTTCATTGAAGCTGGTTGGCGCACTGTATTCCATTACCCAATAAAGACCAGTAGTCTTTTTTGCGATAGGATACGCCAGTGATTTTAGTCCCCATGGGTTTGTGTGTGTTATTTCTCCACCGTTGTCTTTAACCAAGGTTTCAAATTTTTTCTGAGCGGCTTTATATTCCTCTTCAGATAACACAGGGGTAAAAATCACCATCAATTCGTAATTGCTCATTTCCTGTAATTTGTTGTTTAAAAAATTGTTTATCCCGTATAGATTTCTAAACGGGCTGCAAAACTAAGCATTTATTAGGTAAAATGTGTAAAAATTTGTGCATATCTCCTTTGGAAAGGTATTGCCGAGCTGCTTTTACAGAAGTTTTACGCTTAAACTCATAGTTTGCAGCTAGTTGTTTCATGCTTACAAAATTTTAAATATAGGATAGCGCTTATGAACTGGTTCATAATAAGGTGAATTTTTATAAATAAAATCCAATATAGCATTTGAATCATTGGCAAACTTGTTGTCGCTTTTTTTCTTTTCTTCTAGCCTAGATTTTAGTTCAGGATTATTTTTTAAATAATTAGCAGCGATTTCTTCCCACCTATAATCACTGTAACCTTCTTTTTGCTGTAGTATTGCATCAAAAAAATTCCATGCAAAAAAGCTATCATCACCTGTTGGTTCCAGCATTTCTACAATATATCTGTTGCTAGTCTGATTCATATAAACAATATAATCCCCTTTAATGAAGAGAATACTGTCTTTCTTCTCAGATACCTTTACTGCATAATTAGGATGATGTTTTTCGTAGGGTATAACTCTACTTTTATAATCTTCAATTTTATATATGCTTACATATATGGTTGTATCCTTCTTGAATTGATGCATTTTTACCCCATTTATTTGTAGCCTACTAATTACCTCTTGCCAGCCAGCAGGAATAATATAAGCATAGGGCTTCTGTACTATATTAGTTGATTTGAACTTGTTGTAAAAAATAATGTCCTTTGTAAACGGTTTGTTGTGGTTGTAGAACATTTTTTGTAAGCCAGTTGCTTCACTTAATGTGCTATCTTGTTCGTAACCACTAAAGCTAATTTTTGCCGATTCGTTTTTATCATCTACAATCCATTTAAGTGGAAATGTTTTTTGATTAATTTTTAATGATGCAGCATCCTTTTTAGTTTTAATAATTACAGCAGCATTTGTAGATGCTTTTTCAATAAAGGTTTTCATCAAATCATAAGTTGAAATTACTCTTTGCTTAAAAGGCTTTAGCATATGTGTTTCGCTAATAAATGATAATGTACCAAAGAGTGCAGCGAAACCAGAGCTGTATCGGGGAGTTTCATAAAACATCGTAATACCTTTTTGTAAATTAGCATTTTCAAATTCTACGTAGGGAATCATATTCCAACTTTTTTCTTTCATGCCTGCATAAATATCCTTTTCAACTTTTTTGATTGTTTCATCTAAAGGGTATCCAAGTTTGTCAAATTGTGTTGTAATTAATGTCATGGTATGTTGAAAATCTGCACCATCACTTACATGGTTGTCTAAAAAAATGGCTGGGTTTAGCCAATGAAAAATTTTTGCAAATGATTTAGATTCTTTGCTATCATTTTTTGTAAAATCCCTATTCAGATCGAGGTTTTGTGAATTGCCTCTAAAACCATAAGCAATAGGGCCATTTTGATTTACCCTGCTT
>JANMFB010000039.1:0-3402 GCA_031377605.1 Ferruginibacter sp. | reverse complement strand
CCTGCTGTACGGTTACATATCCCCAGGTGGGTCAGTTTGCGCAATAGAGCATACAGGTATTAGGCAAAGCAGGAATATTTTTACGAATGCTTTCATTATTTAGTTAATAGGTATTTGAATAATAAATGTTGAACCTTCCCCTTCCCTGGTTTCCACCCTCAATTCACCGCCATGCGCCTTTACAATATCATAACTCAAAGATAAGCCTAACCCTGTTCCCTGCCCTGTTGGTTTGGTGGTAAAAAAGGGTTGGAATATTTTATCGAGTATTTTTTGAGGGATGCCGTTGCCGTTGTCTTTTACTGAAATAAAAACTTTGTTGTCTTGTTTCTTTGTGTTTACTTCTACAGTTGGTTCGTAGTTTTCTATTCCCGATTTCTGTTTTTCATCCACCACATAAAAAGCATTCGTAATCAAATTCAAAATAACCCTACCAATATCCTGCGGAATGATATTGATGTTGCCGATGGTTTCGTCAAAATCTGTTTTCATTGTGGCATTGAATGATTTGTCTTTGGCACGAAGCCCATGATAGGAGAGACGTAAATATTCATCTGCCAATGCATTGATATCGGTTGGCTCTTTTTTACCGCTGCCAGCACTTGAATGTTGTAACATGCCTTTTACAATGGCATCGGCTCTTTTGCCGTGGTGATTTATTTTTTCAAGATTTTGCACCACATCATTAGCAATAGCTTTTACTTCATCTGTATTTCCTTTATCAACTTCATCAACCATTTCCTTTATCAACTCACTGCTCACTTCACTAAAATTATTCACGAAATTCAACGGGTTTTGAATTTCGTGGGCAATGCCTGCAGTGAGTTCACCCAATGATGCCATTTTTTCTGATTGGATGAGTTGGGATTGAGTGGATTTTAAATCCGTTAATGTTTTTTCAATAACATCTTTTGCTTTCTTTTCTTTTTTGTTATTGCGATACAATAGAAAACCTATTACAGAAAGAATAACAATTCCCGCAAGCATACCGTAGGTTCTTATTTTATTTTGTGTGCTTATTTTTTCTTTTTCTAATTCCTGAAATTTTAAAGTTTGTTCAAACCCTGCGACCTGTAATTCCTGCATTTTTTCTTTTTCTGCTTTTTCTACTTTGTCGTTTAATAAAGTGGCTGTTTTTAAATAGGCAAAAGAGCTGTCTGCTTTTCCCATCAACCCATAGTTATCCGAAATTATTCTATACGCAATGATTATTGATTTTTCTTTGCCAGAAAACTTCAATGCTGCCAAGGCTTCTATGCCATGGTAAAGGCTTGAATCAATTTTGTTTTGTGAACGATAAAGGTCTGCTAAACGAATATGTGCCTCACCCAATTGCACAGTGTTTTTATATAAAATACTTGCCTGTATGGCTTTATTGAAATATGCTTTAGCAAGACTAAAGTTTTTCTGTTTACTATAAATATCTCCCATTTGTATATAGATATTGGACAGGTATTTCTTATATGTTGATGTCTCGTATAGGATTATAGCCTTTTTGCAATAATAAAGTGACGAATCAAATTTGTTCAATTTGAAATATGGTTCACCAATAGTTGAATAAACATCGACGAGCCCTGAAGTATCATTTACTGATTCTCCAATTCTTATTGATTCTTGAGATAGACTAACAGATTTTTCATAGTTACCGGCAAAGTTATACAAACCACCTAAGGTATTATAGGTTGCACTAAGCCACATTAATCGCCATGAGCGGGGCGTTTCTCCTCTTGGGATATCAATGAGATATTTTTCGTTGTCGGGATTGTCAAAAAAATCCAATGCCTCGCTTGCCGTCTTAAATGCAAGGGGATAGTTTCCCATTTTACTCAATGGCCAGCCCATAAGGGCTTTTTCCCGGGCTTCATTAAATTTTAACCCTAATTTCTTTGCAATTTTTATTGCTTCATTCGCATAATAAACGGAGCTGTCTATTATTACATCATCATAATACGAGCCCAAACTCCGATAAATATTCATACGGCTAGTTTCGTTTTTTGCAAGCTGAAGTTCATGATGCAGGCTGTCTATCTCTGATTGAAGAGACTGCGCTTTTGCAAAGAATGGCAACAACAGCAATAGAAATATTCTAAATATTATTTTCATTCTAGTAAGATTAATTGGTAGGTATTTGTATGTTAAATGTTGACCCTTCTCCCTCCTTCGTTTCCACTCTCAACTCCCCACCATGCGCTTTCACAATATCATAGCTCAAACTCAATCCCAACCCCGTTCCCTGCCCGGTAGGTTTGGTTGTAAAGAAGGGTTGAAATATTTTGTCGAGTATTTTTTGTGGGATGCCGTTGCCATTGTCTTGTACTGATATGAAAACTTTGTTGTCTTGTTTCTTTGTGTTTACTTCTACAGTTGGCTCGTAGTTTTCAATTCCCGATTTCTGTTTTTCATTAACCACATAAAATGCATTGGTAATTAAATTTAAAATCACTCTCCCAATATCCTGTGGTATAATGTTGATATTCCCAATACTTTCATCAAAATCCGTTTTCATGGTGGCATTGAAGGATTTGTCTTTTGCCCGAAGGCCGTGGTAGGCAAGCCGTAAATACTCATCTGCCAGTTTATTAATATCAGTTGGTTCTTTTTTCCCGCTGCCGCTGCTGCTATGTTGCAGCATTCCTTTTACAATATCTGCTGCACGTTTACCGTGGTGGCTTATTTTTTCAAGATTTTGTTCTATATCATTAGCTATTGCAAAGCCTTCTTCTACATCTCCTTTTTTAAACTCTTCTTTCATTTCTTTAATCAACTCATTACTAACCTCCGAAAAATTATTAACAAAATTCAACGGGTTCTGAATCTCATGTGCAATGCCTGCGGTGAGCTCACCAAGGCTTGCCATTTTTTCTGATTGAATCAATTGGCTTTGCGTAGATTTTAATTCATATAAGGAGCTTTCCAAATCGGATGTTTTACTTTCAAGTTCTTTTGTTCGTAAAGTCACTTTTTGTTCGAGTAATTTATTCTTTTCCCTTAATGATGTTGCACGCCAAAAAGCAAATCCAATCATTATTCCAGCAAATCCAAAAAAGTATCCCAAATAAGCCCACCAAGTTTTCCACCAGGGTGGAAGTATAGTAAACTCATAATCAAATGATTTACTCCATTCTCCGTTTTCGCCAACAGCCCTTACCTGAAAAATAAATTTCCCATTGGGCAGGTTGCGGTAATCTGCTATCGTTCTTGTTAACGGAATGCTCCATTTTTCATCCAAACCTAGCAAGCGGTAACTGTATTTTATTTTATTAGTAGTTGCTAAATCAATGGCAGCGTATGTAAAGCTCAGGTGATTTTGACCAAATGGTATTTTTGGATTAATGGGATAATTCTCAAAAGCCTGAACGCCATCAAATTTTATATTTTGAGCGGTACTGTCTGCAGGATTGC
>JANMFB010000027.1:0-11249 GCA_031377605.1 Ferruginibacter sp. | reverse complement strand
CCTAGGCACAGTACTTGCAAACGATGAGGTTGTAAATGGTGTAAGCGAACGTGGTGGGCACCCTGTTGAGAAAAAGAAAATGCGTCAATGGTATTTGCGCATTACGGCTTATGCTGACAGATTGCTTCAAGGCTTAGATACAGTAGATTTTAGTGACGCAATGAAAGAAATGCAAAAGAATTGGATTGGAAAAAGTGAGGGTTGTGAAATGCAGTTTGCAGTTGACAGTGGTCAAGAAGCAGTGGGAAATGGGAAGTTGGCAGTGGGCAGTGGGCAGTGGGCAGTTAGCGGTTCTAATATAGTCGTGTATACCACAAGACCCGACACAATTTTTGGAGTAGATTTTTTGGTGCTTGCGCCAGAACATGCATTAGTTGCAAATATTACAACTGAAGCGCAAAAGCAAGCAGTAGCAGATTATTTAACTTACGTAAAAAGCCGCAGCGATAGAGAGCGCCAAGCAGAAGTAAAACAAATTACTGGTTGCTTTACGGGTGCGTATGCAATAAATCCTTTTAACGGAAAACCAATACCAGTATGGATTGCGGAATATGTACTTGCTGGCTATGGCACTGGGGCTATTATGGCGGTGCCTTGTGGCGACCAAAGAGATTTTGCTTTTGCAAAACATTTTAATATTCCTATTACAAATATTATTGGAGCACATTATAATGGCGAAGAAGCCAACCCTACAAAAGATGCAATATTAGAAAACTCTGATTTTTTAAATGGCAAGTTGATGAAGGATGCCATTGCTATTGCCATTAATAAAATTGAAGAACTTGGCATTGGTAAACGTAAAGTAAATTATAGAATGAGAGATGCAGGTTTTAGCCGCCAGCGCTATTGGGGCGAACCGTTTCCTATTGTATGGTGTGATGGTATAGCTGTTCCATTAAGTGAAAATGATTTACCCTTAGAATTGCCTTATGCAGAAAAATATAGTCCAGGGCCAAATGGTGAAGGACCTTTGGGAAATATGGAACAATGGCTGCAAACGCCTGAAGGCAGAAGAGAAACCTCTACCATGCCCGGCTATGCAGGATCCTCATGGTATTTTTTACGTTATATGGACCCGAACAATACCGAAACTTTTTGCGATAGAAAAGCAAGCGATTATTGGGGGCAAGTAGATGTGTATGTAGGCGGTACCGAACATGCGGTAGGGCATTTGTTGTACAGCCGTATGTGGACAAAAGTATTGTATGACTTGGGCTATATTGGTTTTGAAGAACCGTTTAAGAAATTGGTAAATCAAGGTATGATACAGGGGAGCAGTAGGTTTGTGTATTTAGTAAAATATTCATTTAATCAATCCCGTACTAAAATAATAGATACTTTAACTGAATACCAAGTTTTTATTTCAAATGATAAGTATAATAAGCTTGTTGCAGAAGATTCTTTCACATTTACAGATAAAGATGAAAGTGCTAAACTTGTAAAAGCATTAGCGAGCTTAATACCTGAATTCAAAGAAGATGATTTTACTGAAGATGATATTAATAATAGTGGATATGCTACGTATCGACTTCCTGTTGATGTTCAACTCGTTGATGGCTTTGAGTTACAAACCGAAGAATTTAAAAAATGGAAAAATGGAGCTTATGCGAACGCTATTTTTATTAGAGAAGAAGATGGAAGGTTTTTATGTGATTGGGAAGTAGAAAAAATGTCTAAATCAAAATACAATACGGTAAATCCAGATGAACTATGCGATAAATACGGAGCCGATACTTTCCGCATGTACGAAATGTTCCTTGGGCCGGTGGAGCAAAGTAAACCTTGGGATACAAAGGGTATTGAAGGGGTGCATCGTTTCTTAAAAAAATTGTGGAGGTTATTTTATTCAACTCATACAACGCCAGGTGGAGAAACAAAAGCTGTTTGGAACAATGAAAAACCAACAGATGCGCAGTACAAAATTTTACATAAAACTATTAAAAAAATAGAGCAAGACACTGCAAATTTTTCTTACAATACTGCCGTGGCAGCATTTATGATTTCTGTAAATGAATTGACAGATGCTAAATGCCATAGCAAAGAAATTCTTTCGCAGTTATTGATTTTACTTTCTCCTTATGCTCCTCATATTGCAGAGGAGTTGTGGGCTGCATTGGGTTGTGAGGGTTCTATTTTAGATGCTGCTTATCCTACACTTGAAGAAAAATATTTAGTTGAAGCAAGTAAAGAATATCCAGTTTCGATAAATGGAAAAATGCGCAGTTCTATTACACTTGCCACTGAAGTAACGGAGGAAGATGCGAAGCAAGCTGCATTAAGTAACGAAAATATCACAAAATGGCTTGAAGGTAAAGAGGTAAAGAAATTTATTTTTGTGAAGGGGAGAATGATAAATATTGTGGTGTAGATATTATTAACCGCGGAGACGCTAAAACGCAAAAAAAGTTTACAAAAAGTAAGAGTAAATAACAAGTCGTATAGGGTTGCTAAATAAATTTTAGATAAAATTATCAGGTTTTTTGGAAAGATGTAAAGCAAAATTGAAATCATCATAAAAATAAACAACTGCTTTTACGGCTTGAGCCTTTGCGGTAAATTTTTTTTACTTGGCAAAAACGTACTTTTTAAATTATTCGTAAATCAACATTATGGCACAACCTACAATTCAATTAATAGATGCATTGCGAGAAACAGCTACCCGTTTGAGAAATGGGTCGCATTATGCTTGGGGGCATCATGGGGCTTGCAACTGTGGCAATTTGGTACAAGTAATTACCAATTTTACTGAAGGCGAAATTTTAAAATATGCGCACGAAGGCATTGGCGAATGGACGGAACTAGCCCAAGAATTTTGCCCAATTACAAATGCACCTATCTCTCTTTTAATAGCCAGGTTAGAGGAAGTTGGCCTTACCCCCACCGATATTCATCATGTAGAGTATTTAAACGATAAAAATGTTTTAAAACATTTACAAGGCGGTTTCCGTTGGTTAAAAAGAAACAATAAATCAGATGCTGTAGCATACTTTGAAGCTTTTGCAAATATGTTGGAAGAAAAAATATTACAATCTATTGACGTTAATATTGATAACATCCCATTCACGAAAGCTAATAAAACTAGAAGTTTATTTTTTGAGTTGGCATAAATGAATCAATAAAAAAATAATTGGAGCCTGCATTCTTTGCAGGCTTTGCTTTTAAAATAACCCGCCATTTAATTTTTTTGTTTAAAACTTATCTACCTTCAATAAATGAATATTTCCCTTAAAGACATGTTGGAAAGAAACAAAGAACTTTTTTATCCAATTATAAAAATAAATAGCACAAAAGATAGTTTTTTACAATTTGATTTTACTAAAAACAATACAGAAATAACTCCTGCACTTATTGCAAATACAGAGAATTTTTCTTCATGGATAAATAAGAAATTAGCAGATGCCCATGCAACATTTGGTATTGGTGGCTATAACGAAAACAGGGTTTTATACCAACGCAGTAATCTCTTTGAAGGTGAGCAGGCACGCTCTTTACACTTGGGTGTGGATATTTGGGGACATGAAGGCACTCCTGTATATGCGCCCTTGGGAGGCATTGTACATAGTTTTGCATTTAATGACAATTTTGGAGATTATGGAGCCACTATTATTTTACAACACCATATAGACATGACTACTTTTTATACACTGTATGGTCACCTTTCGTTAAAAGATTTACATCCATTAAGAGTTGGTAAATATGTAACTAGATGTGAAGTTGTGGGGCATTTTGGTGAGCCAAAAGAAAATGGTGATTGGCCTCCACACCTTCATTTTCAAGTAATAGACGATATTGGTTTGAGTGTTGGAGATTATCCGGGTGTGTGTAGTTTAAAAGACGCACAGAAATATTTAACCAATTGTCCAGATGCTAATTTAATGTTGAACTTTTAATCAGTTTTACCGCAACGGTTTTTCCATCTTATGATGTGGTAGCGTAACTTCAATAAACGGATCGCCTTTAACTTGGTACCCAAATTTTTCGTAGAAACTAATAGCTGCGTCTCTTGCGTTCATCGTCATCGTTGAATACCCTTTATCTAGTGCAATATTCTCTGCAAAATGAATAATGGATTCTCCAATCCCTCTTCCATGTAAATTTGATGCAACCGCCATTTGGCGAAGCTTTACTGTATCGTCGTTTATTTTTGTAAGAATGCAGCATCCAAGAATTTCATCTTCGTCTGTGCAGACAATTAGCACATCATTCTTTTCTTCCATTAACTCATCATGGCTAAAAGTGAGACCCTGAGGTTTACGAAGCACTGTATCCCTCAAGTTTAACATTTTTAAATACTCTTTGCTACCATGGTCTATTTGCTTTAATGACATACAAAAAGTTTTATTTTTTATTAGAAAAGAATAACAATTTACACCAAAATTTTCACAATATGGCTAAAAAAAGACTACTTCAAATATTGGCATACTATACCAATATTTGAAGTAGTCATTTAAATAAATTGCATTTTCTAAAAATCGTATTGTCTTTTAAACATATTCAGTCTAATGCCTGCAGTTACTAGTGTGGTATTACTTTGCCCTGCTTGATTAGCAATTTTATACATTCTGCTTTGAAAAGATGCATCTAAAAATAAATTTGGGCGAAGCTCATAAGATACCAACACATTTGCATTAAAACAAGTAGCTTTTGCCCCTCCACCAACGGTAAACCCATTCTCACTTGCCCTTGTAGTGTAATTTCTAAAAATATTACCCCCAAAATTCTTGCCTGTGCTATCTAACCCTTGGTAAAAATAAATAACCCTTGCATCAATATTCCACTTTGGTGCAGGTTGGTAGTGGGCTATCCCAATAAACTCTTGAAAATTTGCTCCAAGAGGATGAGCAAGTGGCTGGTTGTAATGTGTATAGTTTGAAATAGTATCATTATGCGAATAAGTAAATGGTCTTACACGATTAATCTCTCCCTGCAAATCAAGATTCTTTATACCAAATGCATCTACATACTTTGCGCCAAGTTGTATTCCAAATTTATTTACCCAGCTTGTTGGATTGTTTCTTGCTTCTGAAAGTATAAACTCATCTAGTAAAAATTGGCCATAAAACTGAAGCCTGTGTGCTACATTAGCTTTAAAATCGAATCCTGCCAAAGCATTATCTGGACTACCAATAGTACCTTCTATGTGCCTATAAAAAATAATTGGATTTAGGTATTGAAAATCAAAACGGTTTTTTCTTCCAAAAACTATTCCTTCAAACAAACCAATGTTGAGCCATTTTGTAACATTCATACTTAAATGATGTATAGCAGCATATTTTCTATCCAATAAAGTATCACCAGATAATCCTCCTTTTGAAAACTGAGGCATCAACTCCATAAAAATATTTTGGTAATTAAATTTCCAAAACTTGGTATTTACTTTTGCAAATAAATAACTATTACCCCAATCGCTCAATAATAAACTCCGGTATCCATTTCCTATAAAATTTTTATCATACCCAAATTGAAAGTCGATAAACTTTGCGGCGTTAAAAGTAAAATAACCTCTTGCATCAAAATAATCTACGCCCGTTTTTTTGAATTGTTTATATAAACCTACCCCTGGCACAGCCCTAAAATTATTTACCTGTTGCTGAAAAAACTGTGGACCCCTTTCTTGGTTCTCCGTAAACCAAGAAGAAAACCCCACTTTTTTTGAAATGAGGCCCCGAACACTCACACCACGAGAATTTAAAAAAATACCTTGGTCGTAACCCGGCTCTATGGCTTGGTGTATTTGCAAAATTGGATTTACAGCAAGAAAGAAATCTTTATTGTTAACCTCAATCATATTTGTTTTGTTTTTGTAAAAAACTTTTAATAATGGTTTTTTACTTTCATAATCCAGCTTAGAATTCGCAACCCACTCACTATTGTTCATCAGCAACCTTTGTAAATTATATTCATCTACATTGGTAAGATCAAGGTCAGTCCAATCTTTATATTTGTCTACTCCCGTAGAATCTTTGTAACCCATACGAGCACTATCTAAAAAAGTAGCTTCCGCTACAATATGCTTTCTATTAAAAGGCCTAAGTGTAGAAAAATTTAAATCAGTGTTTCTTTGCTGTTTTATTTCTAGCCTATCAATAAAACGAGCATCATTGGACCCCTGATTTAAATAAGTTGATTGTGAACTGGCACTAACAGGTAAAACAAAAACAATAAACTTAATAAAGCTTTTAATAATTTGCATATTATTTGGATTAATTTTTTAACTCTAACGAAAAAACCTATGCAAAAGTATCTTATTAGGAACATAAATGTGGTAAATGAAGGAAAAATTGAAGTAAAAGACGTTCTTATTAGCGATGAGCGTATTGAGAAAATTGACAATACAATTACTGAAAAAGGTAATTACATAGAACTTAATGGAGAAAATAAGCATCTTCTACCAGGTTTGATAGATGACCAAGTACATTTTAGAGAACCTGGTCTTACTCATAAGGCTACTATTGCAACAGAAAGTGCAGCAGCAGTTGCAGGAGGTGTAACCTCTTTTATGGAAATGCCGAATACAATTCCAAATGCACTCACAATAGATTTACTAGAAGAAAAATATAAGATAGGTGCCACAAATTCTGTTGCAAATTATTCATTTTTCATGGGTGTGAGCAACGATAATGCTGAAGAAGCATTGAGAGTGAATAATTTTAAAAAAGACATTTGCGGATTAAAAATATTTATGGGAAGTAGTACAGGCAATATGTTGGTAGATAACCATACTGCCCTTGATAAGATTTTTAGTGGTAGCGAAGTGCTTATTGCAACACATTGCGAAGACGAGCGAATTATAAAAAACAATCTAGCCAAATTAAAAGACACAAAAATCATTTTTTCCCCCGCTGACCATCCAATTATTCGCAATGAAGAAGCTTGTTACGAATCATCGTTAACCGCTATACAATTTGCCAAAAAATACAACAGCCGTTTACACATATTGCATATAAGTACAGGAAGAGAATTGCAATTATTTGGCAATATGTTTCCATTAAAAGATAAAAGAATAACTGCAGAAGTGTGTGTACATCATTTACATTTTACAGCAGATGATTATGAAAGACTTGGATATAAAATAAAATGCAACCCAGCTATTAAGGCTCCACACAATAAAGTGGCTTTGTGGGAAGCATTGTTAGATGATAGGCTGGATGTAATTGCAACTGACCATGCACCACATTTATTGAGTGAAAAAGAACCTCCTTACGAACAAGCTCATGCAGGCTTACCACTGGTTCAACATTCCTTACAATTAATGCTTCATTATTACAAAGAGGGAAAAATATCACTAGAAAAAATTGTAGAAAAAACGAGCCATGCCGTTGCTACTTGCTTTCAAATAGCTGAAAGGGGTTATATTAAAGAAGGAAACTATGCAGACTTAGTAATGGTAGATTTGAATAAAATATACCAAGTAACCCCACAAAATATTTTGTATAAATGTGGATGGAGTCCGTTGGAAGATTTTACTTTTCCTGCTACAATAGAAAAAACTTTCGTAAATGGAAATATTGTTTATGAAAATGGGGTAGTGAATGCATCTAAACAAGGAATGAGAATGAAGTTTGATAGAAGTTAGATTTTAGACAATAGATTTGAGTATCAAGATTTAACAGCTAATCCAAGAAATGAAAAAAAAATAAAATGATTTTATTCTTAAAGTCTAATATCTCCTACCTAACATATAGTATTTAAATAATACCCCATGGAAATTGATAAAACCACACTTGCAGATTTAGTAATTTTTGACAAAGAAGATGAATTTTCTATTTTCAACAAAGTAAATTTTACTACCACTAGTAGAGGTAAGGAACAGCTAAGGAGAAATTTAACGGAATCATTAGCTAATATTGAGGCAATTAAAAATGTGCAAGATTGTATAGGTTTTATTCACCTAAAGAAATCATATTGGCCACAAATTATATCTAATGGAACCATAATGGTTGTAGAAAGATATTTCGAAGCCAATATCGATCCAATACCTGCAAATCCTTCACCAGTAGGTGCTTTAAGTTACAAAATACTTCATAGCCATGACTACACGCTTGTAAAATATTCTGTAAGATATTGCTACGATTTTTTAAAAGGTATGGGGCAATTTGTTCAATTCTATTTGAATAATGAAATACCCGATATTTTAAAGAAACCCTTGGGAGAGGTAAAAAAAATATTAGCCAATGAGCAACTCTTACTTATTTATAAAACAAACAAAGCTTCTGATTTAAGACCACAACATATGCTTGGTATTGCTCATTTTATTCGTTACAGATTTAAACTACAAATGTTTGAATTACTCAACATTTTTGGAAAATTGGATGCATGGAATAGTATGGCAATAGCACAAGAAAAATTTAATTTGTGTGTACCAGTATTTAAAGATGATAAGCTGCCATTTATAAAAGCATCATCTCTGTTTCATTTAATGTTAGAAAAACCAGTACCCTATAACGTCACATTAAATGAAGCAACCAACTTTCTTTTTCTTACAGGAGCAAACATGGCAGGTAAAAGTACATTCATAAAAGCATGTGGCACGGCTGTGTACCTTGCGCATACAGGCATGGGCGTACCCGCAGGTAATATGGAACTTAGTTTTTTTGATGGCACACTCAGCAATATAAATGTGATAGATAATATTGCAAAAGGTGAGAGCTATTTCTTTAACGAAGTACAACGCATAAAAGCTACTATTGAAAAAATAAACAATGGTAAAAAATGGCTTATACTTATTGATGAATTATTTAAAGGAACCAATGTGCAAGATGCTATGAAGTGCAGCAGCGCAGTAATTGAGGGCTTAATCAAGAATAAAAAATCAATTTTTATCTTATCTACACACTTATACGAAATTGCATTTGATTTAAAAAAATACCCAAATATCAGTTTCAATTATTTTGAAACTGCGGTAGAAGATGATCAATTAAGTTTTAGCTACCAATTAAAAGATGGCATTAGCAATGATAGGCTTGGCTACCTTATTTTAAAAAAAGAAGGTGTGGTAAAAATGTTAGAGGAGCTTTAAAACTACTGTACAATTTTTTCAAAATGAATAAGCCCTCCATCTTTTGTGAATCCTTGTAAAACCACTTTAAATTTTTTTGCAAAATCTGAATTATAAAATGAAAAATTTATTTGTTTGGAGTTTTTATCGGCATTTAAATAAGGGTTCCAATAAAGAGTGTTCCTATTGTCTGTTTCCATCGTGCTGTTAGTAAACGATACATCGTAGTTTGGAGAATAAAACTCTTTAGTAATTGAAAATCCTTCAACAGATACTTCATTCAAGTTAGTATATAAAGACTCTTTATAATTTGCATCTTTATTTGTAAATAAAACTAATGCGCCTCCTACACCTGCAAGCGGGCCATTTGAATAAACTTTTACAAGGGCAATCATATTGGCAGGCATTGTAGCAACAAGGCTCGGCTCTACCTGAAAGTTATCTAAATAAACAGCCATAGGAATTGGACCGCCCAGTAAACTTCTTGTATTTCTGAGATTAAGCGTATAATCTAGTGGCCCACCAGCAATATTTACACCTGGTATACGACCTCTTAAATAATCAAAAATATTTATACCAACAGGAGGTGGCGTTGCAATAAAATTAAGCGTGCGTAGTGATTCATTACCTAAAATATTATTGAAATATTTGCTTTCCAATGCCTGCGTGGCCGTTTTTGCTTTTGTAATTACTTTTACTTCATCTAATAGCTTTATGTTATCTAGTTGCTTATTTTTTAAATCAAGCATTTTTTGAATTTGCAAATTTTGACTAGTAGAAGGGGTGACAAAATTAAAATAAGGGATATTTTTCTTTGAAACCGCATAAATACTTGATAAGCTTGGAGAAGTAATTTCTAAATTAATTCGCTTATCTTTTCCAGTTGAATTTTGAACAAAAAAGGTTGCTGTGTCTTCAAACAATATTCCCGGTATTGAAAAATTACCATTAACATCGGTGTCGTAGCTAAAAATATTGGGCATAGAATCTTTGGTATTTACATAAAAAGATAATGCTGTTTCTTTAAGTGGTTTTTTTGAATAAAGCGCATAAGCAGTTCCCTTAATAGTTATATAATTATCGCTTTTGTAAACCATTTCGGGAAACCGGTTTGTTAAAATCTCGGTCCAATTATAACCACGCCAACCGTTGGTAAGCATCACTAAATCCAAATTTTGTGCATGTATTTCGTCATTCTTTTCAAAATAGTAGGCAGGGTTATTTATTTTACCCCTCAAGTTTTCGGTAAGCAAAAATCTTGTTACTATATTTTCCTTCCCATTCATATCATCAATTTCAACATCGGCATTTGTAATAGCTACTGAATAGCTGCCAACTGTAGTGTCATTTACTAAAAAAGTAAAATCGTTTTTCTTCCTTGCTTCTGTATTTAGGTTGTTTACTTTTAACTCAGTTTTTACTTCAAAATCTCCTGAGTTTATAAAAGTTAATCTTTCTGCCAAAGGCCTATTGTCTTTATTAAATAAAGTAATTTTTAATATGCCCGAAAGTAGTGTAGATGTAGGTAATTCAACGCTTGTTTTTATTTGATTCTCTTTTAAGGCTATCTTAAATGCAATCAAATTTTCTTCTACCCCTAATATATATGCAGGTCTTTTGTAATCACTAGTAACATTGCTATTATCTAGCTCTAAATAAGTTTTACCGTTTACAAAAGTTAGTTTTATTAAGCTAGCGTCTAAAATCGCATCAGGCAATGCCACTGTCTTATTTACAAAGCCATTAATAAGGCATTCGGCAAAATATTTGTCTCCAAGTACTGGGTTTAAATTAAATTTACCCATTCCATCATGTGTGCTTTTAAACTCGCCTTTTACTTGACCTGTACTGTTTACAATTTTTCCAACAACACTCAATGGTAAGCCGTTATTATCTACACATTTAAAGGCAATACTATTCTCTGCATTGACCACAAAATTGCCCGATTCAGGAAAAAATTTTATCTCGGGATTCATGCCAACTTTTCTTTCTATGCCCACATTATTAGGGTTATAAATATTTATTTGCTTATGGTAAAAATTTGCAGTGCCAAAATTCATCATCAACCCTGTAAATGCAGTTATAGTATAGGAACCTTGTTGTAAATTATTTTGCAATTCAAAAGCATTTGCAGCCATACTTTCAGAAATTGGTAATATTTTTTTACTAATTACTTTCCCAGAATCGTTTAATAATTCTACATTTAAAACAGTGCTTAGTTTTGATGGCAAAATACCGTTTATAATATATG
>JANMFB010000008.1:0-6585 GCA_031377605.1 Ferruginibacter sp. | reverse complement strand
CCTTTTTCAAAAACCTGGAGATAACCTTCCTGTGCTTTTTTAGGTTCTGTAAAATAATTTGAGAAGTCAGTGTCTATAAGTTTTTCGCGGGGAATGCCGGTAACTTTTACTGATGCCTCGTTCACATCTAAAATCTTTCCGCTGGCACTGATGGTAACAAGTGGGTCTAAACTTGCTTCAATCAAACTACGGGCATATTGTGAAGATTTTTTTTGCTCCGTAACATCCCGGGCTGCTGCAAAAACGCCAAGTACATTGCCTTTATCATCTTTGTAAACAGAGGCATTGTATAACACATCGGTAAGATGACCGTTTTTATGTTTTATCGTTAGTGGATAATCTGCTACAAAACCTTTTTCAAAAACCCGGCGATAACCTTCCTGTGCTTTTTTCGGCTCTGTAAAATAATTGGAGAAATCTGTGTCGATCAACTTTTCCCGAGGAACACCTGTAACTTTTACCGATGCCTCGTTCACATCTAAAATCTTTCCACTTGCACTGATGGTAACAAGTGGGTCTAAACTTGCTTCAATCAAACTACGGGCATATTGTGAAGATTTTTTTTGCTCTGTAACGTCCATCAGAATACTCAAATTATAATCTGGTTTTATCCGTACTGCTTGGTATTGAACTATTTTAGGATTATCGTTTTTAGATATAAAACCAAATTCGCCTATTTCTTCACCTTTTTTAATATATTCTTCATATTGTGCAACGGCATTGTGATTGCTGGTTGTAATTAAATCGCCAACATTCATACCCATCAATTCATTATTCGAATATTCAAATATTTCTTCGGCTGCTTTATTTACTTCTAAATAATTCCCGTTATCATCGGCAACTATTATCGGTGCTAGGCTTTTTTCGAAAATTAATCTAAACTTTTCTTCACTTTCCTTTAATACATTTTCGACCTTTTTTTGCTCTGTAACATCCCGTGCTGCTGCAAAAACGCCAAGCACATTGCCATTATCATCTTTATAAACAGAAGCATTGTATAACACATCGGTAAGATTGCCGTTCTTATGTTTTATCGTTAGCGGATAATCTGCTACAAAGCCTTTTTCAAAAACCTGGCGATAGCCTTCCTGTGCTTTTTCAGGTTCAGTAAAATAATTGGAGAAATCTGTGTCAATCAACTTTTCCCGAGGAAAACCCGTAACTTTTACCGATGCCTCATTCACATCTAAAATCTTTCCCGCAGCACTTATAGTAACAAGCGGGTCTAAGCTTGCTTCAATCAAACTTCGGGCATAGTTAGCAATAATTAACTCTGCTGCCCGTTTTTCTTTCTCTTCATTTTGAAAAGCTAATTCTTTATTGGCAATGCCTAACTCTGCTGCCCGCTTTTCCTTTTCTTCCTTTTCAAAGATTAATTTTTTATTGGCAATACCCAATTCTGCAGCACGTTTTTCTTTCTCTTTATTTTCAAAGACTAATTTTATATTGGCAACGCCCAATTCCGTAGCCCGTTTTTCTTTCTCTTTATTTTCAAAGACTAATTTTTTATTGGCTACTCCCAACTCTTCTGCCCGTTTTTCTTTTTCTTCATCTTGATACACAAGCTCTTTATCGGCAATGCCCAACTCTGCTGCTCGTTTTTCTTTTTCTTTTTTTTGAAAAGCAAGTTCTTTATCAGCAATGATTAATTCCTCTGCCCGCTTCCCTTTTTCTTCATCTTGATAAGCAAGTTCGATGTTAGCAATACCCAATTCAGCAGCCCGTTTACCTTTCTCTTCATTCTGAAAGGCAAGCTCCTTCCGAACCAGAATTAATTCAGCAGAAAGTTTTTTATTGGTTTCCTTATGAGTGGCAATTTCTTTGCGGGCAAGGCTTAATTCATCTTCTTCCAATTCTTTTATTGTAGCCATCTTCTGGTTTTATAAATTTCCTTTTGTTATAAATTTTATTCATTAATCCATCAAATTATTAGCCATAGTAAGCACAAAATTTGCGCTCGAAGGTTGTGGATTTCCCGCTAGTTTAAGCGTTCCGAAGGGCTTTTAAATTATACATGGGTAGCAAGACTGTGTCTGGCAAAAATAATTAAATGTACCAGTCGCAAACCTACCCACAATACAGGCTGTTGATAAAGCATACCAATAGCTGCGTAAATGTAGTCTAATTTTCTTTGGCCTTATCGGTTAAATTTACGACCCTTGATGATTTAAGCGTTTCGAAGGGCTTTTAAATTATACATGGATAGCAAGACTGTGTTCGGTAAAAATAATCAAATATACCAGTCGCAAACCTCCCCATATTGTTGGCTGTTGGTAAAGCATATCAACGGCGGCGGGATCTATAGCATATCGAACTTAATTAATATTCATATGTAGGAAAAGTAATCTGATTGTGTGAAACCAATAAAAAAGTGCTTCTCCTTTTGATATAAATTTTAGTCGCTTGTTCAAGTAATTGTAATCAGTGTTCGTTATTAAGTAATCCGCCAATGGCGTTTCCTCGCCGAACCTCTTTAACTCTTCCTTGTGGTTAGTCAAAACAATTGCAGCTAGGTAAGCGGCTTTTGCACTAACTACTTGTGCTTCTGAGATTTCAAACCTTTCAAGAAAAACAAAATGTTTGAATTGGTTGATGCCTTTGTTTATCTCCCTTAATTTTCTTTTTCCAACAGCAGTTCTTAAGATGTCCTTTTTTGCAATTAGCAAGGCGCTCTCAATAGTGCCCCTAAGAACATGTAGAACTGATTCGATTCTCCTTTCTGGACGGTAAGCGATTTCACCTTTAGCTGATTCTGTATATGATTTTTTGAACACCCATATCTGTAAGCAAGTGAAATAAGCAACCAACTTCAAACAGTTACTTCATTATTTCTTTTTCCTTCTCCATGCTGAATGGAACACCTGTTGTATTGAGTGCAAATGTTGTGAGTTCATCGCCTGCAATTGAATTGATGTCAGGAGTTCTAACGATTACGGGTTTATTAGTTTGTAATAGCCATTCCGTTTCTAATGCGCTTTCAATAACTGTTGGATAATGATTGTCTGCAAAGAGAACATCAAGCAAAATTTCTCTTTCAGGATGCTTTATCTTAGTAAAAACAATAACGGGATTTTTTAACTTAACCAGACAACTTTTTTCAGGACATGTCATAGCTTTACTTTACTTCATGTCGGGCAAGACAAACATAGCTGAACATTAGTTCTTTATATTTATCTTTATCAAAAGCCAAGCGGCGGTTACGGACGGAATTCTAATGCCACACCTTCGCAAAGCCCCAAACGATACACGCAAAATGAAAAATACACTTTATCCAATCTTTAGATTATTAATATCCTTAGTCTTATTTGCAAAAATCTTAAATTGGATACTCCACTTCAATGACGAAACAAATCGCATATTGAATATGATAATGTTAATTATAATTGGAATAGCTTATTTGGTAATAGGATATATGTGGGATAGTAAGCTTACAAAAATTATTATCACTACTTGCGGACTTTTTTTAATTACTATGAATTTTTTAGGAAATAATATTTTACTAGACATACTTACTATAATTTGTATTTTAACCCCAATGTTGATTGTACGATATTCTACAAAGAGTAAAGAAGAAAAGGAAGTTCAACAAATTTAATCTCCTCTTTAGTTTAAACTTTTACTTAGCCTTTTAGCATATGGGATTTATATCCTTAAAAAAGCAAACACTCATTTTTATAAAATCAAAAATCCTTACAAGCATATTTACAAATGCTTATTGTAAAAAAATTGTCATCAAACTATTTTTGGCTTCCCCCGTCTCTTTGGTTACCTTTATAGTAGCCTTATCTGTACTTTTAAAAGTACAAATAAAGAAGAAAGTAATCTATACATGAGCTTACAGCGTTAGTATAATAGCCCATTCAGAAAAATTGAAAACTACATGAACATTAAACAAAACAAGACAGAAGTAATGCATTTTTTGGCGCAAAAGATGGATACTATTGTTGATACTTTTTTAAAAAAGATAGACGAAAACTGGCAACCCACTGACTTTTTGCCCGAAAGTAATAATGATAATTTTTTAGAAGAAATAAGAGATTTGCAACAATCATGTAAGGAGTTGCCATATGATTATTTGGTAGTACTTATAGGTGATATCATTACCGAAGAAGCATTGCCAAGTTATGAAACTTGGTTAATGGATGTGGAGGGGATAGGCAAAACGAACAACGAAGGGTGGAGTAAATGGATTCGTATGTGGACAGCTGAAGAAAACCGTCACGGCGATTTACTTAACAAGTACGTGTATTTATCTGGCAGGGTAAATATGAAGCAAATGGAAATAAGTACACAATACTTAATTGCTGATGGTGTAGATAATTTTGCAGGTAGAGATCCATACAGAAATTTTGTGTACACTTCTTTTCAAGAGCTTGCTACAAATATTTCTCATAGGCGCACCGCAACTTTAGCAAAACAATATGGCAATAACCAGTTATCAAAAATTTGTGGAGTAATAGCTGCGGATGAAATGCGCCATGCTAGAGCATACAAAAGTTTTATAAGTAGTATTTTTGAAATAGATGCAAGTGAAATGATGCTTGCCTTTGAAGATATGATGCGCAAAAAAATTGTTATGCCTGCACATTTTTTGCGGCAGCAAGGAGAAAAAATTGGAACTGCTTTCTCTCATTTTAGCGATGCTGCACAGCGATTGGGTGTTTATACAACATCAGACTATACCAATATTTTACAAAGCCTCATTACAGAATGGAATATTGCTAGTATTGGTAGCTTAACAAGTAGTGCTGAAAAAGCAAGAGATTATTTAATGGGTTTACCCGAGCGTTTTAAGAAAATAGCTGAACGTACTTCTATTAAAGCACCACTCCCATATGAATTTAATTGGATAAGTTAAAAGCAATTCCTCACTATTCATACATAGCATAATATTCATTTATTGTAATCTATTATTTAGATTCCTTTACCATTTTTCTAAGCAAAACATATTGCTTCATCATATCTCTAGAATCTGTTGCAGGCATTCCCATAATTTTTGATCCATCTGGGAAATTATTTATTACACCTGACTGCCCTCCTACCATTACACCGTTGCCTAGTGTTACATGGTCGCTTATACAAGTACCACCTCCTACAACCACACCATCGCCTAATGTAACAGAACCCGCTAGTCCACTAGCTCCTGCCATTATACAACAACGACCCATCTTACAGTTATGAGCTATTTGTACAAGGTTATCAATCTTACATCCATCGCCAACAATTGTAGAACCAAACTTCCCTCTATCTACACAACTGTTTGCACCAATCTCTACCCCATTCCCTATTACAACATTTCCAATATGAGGAATTTTAACTAACCCTTTCCCATCAGGGCTTGGCCTATAACCAAAGCCATCTGCACCAATAGTTACATTAGGATGAAAGATGCAGTAACTACCAATAATAGTGCGCTCTCTTATGACCGTGCCAGACCAAATAGTTGTATGAGACCCAATTTTTGCGTAATCAAAAATACAAACGTTGGGGTATAAGATTGAATTATCTCCAATAACAACATCTTTACCTACATAACAACCTGCACCTATCTTTACTCCAGAGCCTATTTTTGCCGATGAAAGTATGTTAGCAGATGGATGTATTTCTTTTTCAAAAATGGCTTCTTCGGGTAAAAAAAGATTGAGTAATTCTACCATTGCCAAATCTGCAGATTTCACTTTTATAATTGCTCTATTCTCAAATGATTCCAACTCAATATCGCTATTGACTATTACTGCACAAGCTTTGGACGACTTCCAAAGTGGAGCAAACTTTTTGCTACCAATAAAAGTTATTTCAGTTTCGCCAGCATCTTCTATTTGGTTTGGCCAGGTAATATGATGGGTAGTATTTCCAATTAATTCTCCTTTAATAATATCCGCTATTTCATGAATGGCAAAAGTTTTCAATGACAAGGTAAGTTTAGAAGTTAAGCAGTTTGATAGTTTGCTAGCAAGATAATTTATTTTCTTATATCTAAATTGATAAGAACAAGAATTTTTAACCGATAGATTTTTTGAAAGAACAGCTCCCAAAGTGTTTATTTCTGATGTGTGATAACCTTTGTTTTGATACTATTATTCAATTAATTCTTAAGATGATATTTAAAACTGTTGACTTACTCGAAAAAGAACGTACAGTTTATTTCTATAATACAAATAATAGTTTATAGAAATAATCGTACATCCAATAAAATAATTTCAATTACTGCTCCTCTGAAATTACCGATATCAATCTCAAAGCTCTTATGCTTTGCGGAGTAATTTCTAGTGGAAATATGTGAATTATACAACTTAATTAAAAACTTTTGTAACACTTAATTTTAAGAAAAGTAAACCTTTGTAAAACAAAATAACTTTCCATTTTACAAATAAATAAATTATGTCGTTAAAAAAAATTAGTGCCTTTGTTACCATTATGTTTTTAGCAAACACAGCGAGCCCATTATTTGCGCAAGTGGAGGCTCCATCCAAATTTGAAATGAAAAAAGATGGTGACGGAGATGGTGTTAAATTAAAGGGATAATTTATTCTTACTATCTATAAACTGTGACGCAGAAAGAGATATTTCGCCTAATTTCAATCC
>JANMFB010000206.1:0-2054 GCA_031377605.1 Ferruginibacter sp. | reverse complement strand
GACTACGGCTACACCAATAAACACAATGCTCAAAATCAAAAATACAAATGTTTGGAGCAGGCTCGGAAAGGGGCTGATAATCTGAATTGAATATATCAATCACATCTTATAAAAAAGCGAACTACAAAAATAGTTCGCTTTTTTATTTTCCGGTGGGTGATTTATGCAGGCCTTTGGGTATTAATAGTATTATAACAATTTAAAAAAACAAAATGAAAAAAGTAAAATCAATTATTGCAACAGCATTATTCGCCGTTGTATTGTCAATCGGTGCATTTGCACAAACAGCTCCTAAAATTATTGCAGTGGTTAACCAGGCCGATTGGTGCTCTGTATGTAAAGCCAACGGACAAAGGGCAATGGGTGCATTTATGGAAAACAACAAAGAAGGTACAATTTCTTTAGTGGTGAATGATGTAACCAGTGCTGAAACAAAGAAAAAATCTGCAGCAGGGCTAAGTAGCAATGGCCTTAGCGATGCAATGAAGAATTACCAGGCTACAGGTGTAGTTTATTTCTTTGATGCTAAAACTAAAAAACCTATTACACAGGTAACCGTCGCAAATTCCAATGAAGAAATTGCTTACGTAATAGGCGAAGTAAAAAAAGCTGTTAAGTAAAAAGGGGTGATGGTAGTGCTAAGCTACTCATATTGCAGCAAGAGATTAAGTAATAATAAAATCGATTAATAAATTTATAATCATGAAAAAGCAAACAAAAATTATTTTAACAATTGTATCTATATCCTTAATGGCCATTTGTACCTGGTATTTCTTTGGATAATTAAAATCAAACAAAATGAAATCGAAGATTCACGAAGGCAAAAATAAAAATTAAAAAAAATGAGTAAAGAGTCTGTAAACATTTGGGGAATTAAAGAGTACGCAGGAGATGGAATAAGTTGCCCCATTACACCAGCAAACTTACCTGTTCACAAAAAAATTATTCTTTTCTTTTTTCGATTTGGTGTCTGTCCGGCTTGTGTTACCATGAGTTTAGTATACAATGTAAAAAAGGCGTTCAGGAAAAAGACAAATTAATTTAGGTAAGGGAAAAAGTATATGTGCTTGCAAAGAATTTAGTTTTGCAGGCACATTTTTCTTTTCAATATGAAGAAACAATTTTTAAATTAAATAGCTTTATATCCGGATTGAAAAGTATCTTGTAAATCAAACAACCAGAAACAAACTAGCCATTATAGACCCAGCCAGCAATTAAGAAAAAAACAACGAACTATAAACACAATTAAATAAATAATGAAAAAAATAGCTGAAAATGTATTCCAGATTCCATTAATGCCAAGAAGCGGTATCAATTGTTATGTAATTGACGATATTCTTATTGATTCAGGTATCAGAACCAACGCACAGGCAACACTCTAGGGTGCGACACAGACCCACATTATAGATGACCGAGGAGAAAGGGCGAACGTACAACATTGGGTTTTCTGCTATGCAGGCAGACGTAGTAACAATGAGCTGCATATCGCTATCATCTAATATCCGGCTGACGAATTACTTTTTAGCTTTTTGTTGTTAACTTCACTTCAGTTTTTCAATCGGCTAGGGCTCCGGGCTTAACATTCAATGAATACCAGCACAGCAGGAAGCCCTGTCCGTTACAAGCAATGCTTCGTCTTCACTTTGTAAGAAAAATATAAACCAATGATAAAGTCTTTCCTCCTTCTACTCCTTTTCTTTAACGCATCCTTTGCGATTGCCCAAAAAAGTACTGCTTGGTATAACCATACTCTATTCGATGTGAAGAGCTTGGAAAGTAGTGTAGATTTTTACACCAAAGTCTTTCAGGTAGATACAATACCGTATCCCTTTCTTCCAAGCCCTCAATACATTGTAAAATGGTTGAAAGTTGGAGAGGGTATTGAACTCCATTTATCACAGTGGCTCAACGACACCACCAAAGTAACCAGTGTCGTACCTTCAGTACCAGGACATGTAGGTTTTGTACACTTAGGTTTTATGGTAAATTCTATGGATGCTTTTCTGAAGAGGCTTATGGAAGTGAGCAGCGATTACAAATCAGGCAAATACAAG
>JANMFB010000405.1:0-3710 GCA_031377605.1 Ferruginibacter sp. | reverse complement strand
TTCATTATCATTAATTAGCTGCTCTGTTTCAAAACTGATAGTCCTGAATTTTGACTGATCGGCCAGTATGCTATCCTGCAGGCTGATGAATGATTTGTAGGTTTCTTTGGCTCTTGCATTATCGCCTGTTTTTTCATACAGCTCTGCCAATAGTTTATAATCCCGCAATACACTTGGGCGAATAGTTCTTACCCGGTCTATATCTTTTAACAACAGGGCAATTGCTTCCTGGGGCCTGTTTTGTTGTATTCTAAGCAATGCTATGTAGTAATCAGGTTCTAGAATTCCTGCACCGGGGAAAACATTAATTTGATTTTGATTGACCAATTGCCAACATTGCCGAAGCAGCGAATCTGCTTCACCCAACTCCCCCTTTTTAATATTGTATAAAGAACGTATTTGTAACAAATATGCTTTAACGGGGGTATTAGACGAATAAAGTTCTGCCATTTTTAAATAATAATCCACACTGTCTAATTGGTTGGCGAAAATTTTAGCATTTGCCATATGCCTGGCTGTGAAAAGACTGAAATCTCCCTGCCTGTTTTTACCAATTTCATTGTAATAACGTAAAGCTACCTCCAAGGATATTTCTCCTGCTTTAATCGCCTTTTCATAATCACCCATTTGTAAATAGAAATCGCACAATAGCCCTGAATTATTTATCCAGATTGCTTTTGTGTTTCTGGGATCCATTCCAAAAAAACGTTCACCAATTAAACTACTATCAATATAGCTGATAGATTTTTTAATATTATAAATAGCCGGTTCATACAAACCGATGTTTCGGTAAAATCCGGATAATACATAATAGCAGGTGCTTATTCCACTACTATCATTATTTTTTTTGTAGCTGTTAAGTTTTTCAGCAAAAAAAGCTAAGCCTTCGGAAAGTTTGGATGAACTGCGGTAAGGCAGCCGTAGCTCAACTAAAAAACCTATACGCAGTATTTCAGCATGGGGTGTTTTACTGGTTTCTAATTTTTCTAGGTTAAGCTTACTATAATCAATGGCTTTTATTTTATCAGATGTAGATAAGCTTGTACGGATATTAGTTTTTAGAACATAGGATAGGTCTTCGTCAGTTCCGTTTTTAAATATTTCAGCTGCTTTTTCAATCTGGGTTATATGAGCATCGGTTAAAACGGCAGTGTTAATTAACTTTCTTGCTAAATTGAACATCGCTGTATCCAATCCTTTTGCTGTTTTGCTTTTGCTGATTAGGGAGATGATGGAGTCAACACGGGATTGTTGGCTATACAACTTGTTGCAGATAAAAAAAGCAACTGCTAACATCACAATTCTTAAGTACATTTTCATTTGTATCATAATCAAATTTAAATAGGTAATTGAATAGTAAAAGTTGAACCTTCTCCTTCATTCGTTTCTACTTTTAATTCTCCGCCATGTGCTTTTACAATATCATAACTCAAACTCAATCCCAACCCAGTTCCCTGCCCGGTGGGTTTGGTA
Source organism: Ferruginibacter sp. (assembly GCA_031377605.1). Lineage (GTDB taxonomy): Bacteria > Bacteroidota > Bacteroidia > Chitinophagales > Chitinophagaceae > Ferruginibacter. The sequence goes on along the minus strand of JANMFB010000405.1, from coordinate 2,237 downwards.
GTAAAAAAGGGTTGAAATATTTTATCTAATATTTTTTGTGGGATGCCGTTGCCGTTATCTTTTACTGAGATGAAAACTTTGTTGTCTTGTTTCTTTGTGCTGACGGAGACAGTAGGTTCGTAGTTTTCAATTCCCGATTTCTGTTTTTCATTAACCACATAAAAAGCATTCGTAATTAAATTCAAAATAACCCTACCAATATCTTGAGGAATGATATTTACTTTTTCAATAGCAGCATCAAACTCCGTTTTCATGGTAGCATTGAAGGTTTTGTCTTTTGCCCGCAAGCCATGATAGGAGAGACGCAGGTATTCATCACACAAAGCATTAATATCAGTAGGTTCTTTTACAGCATTACTGCTGCGGCTGTGCTGTAGCATTCCTTTTACAATAGCATCTGCACGTTTACCGTGGAATATTATTTTTTCTTCATTATCTGTTACATCTTTTGCTAAGGCTTTTGCCTCATCTATATTTCCTTTATCTAATTCTTCATTCATCTCTACCAACAACTCTTTATTTACTTCGCTAAAATTATTTACAAAATTCAATGGATTTTGTATTTCATGTGCAATGCCTGCTGTGAGTTCTCCAAGGCTGGCCATTTTTTCGGATTGGATCAGTTGGGTTTGCGTTGCTTTAAGTTCTGTATAAGCTTTTTCAATTTCTTTTGCTTGCAACAGTTCTTTTTGCTGTGTTAATTCTCTTTCTCTTTTTACGATATATCGTTTCTGGTATTTGTAAATTAGGAAACCTACCAATAATACCAAAATAGCATAGAAACAAAATGCCCACCATGTTTTCCACCAGGGTGGTGTAATGATAATTGCTATTATCTTTTCGGCAATAGAGCCATTGCTGGTTATAGCTTTTACACGAAGTATATATTTTCCGTGTGGGAGGTTAAAAAAAGTGGCTTTTGGATAGGTTCCAATATCCCGCCATTCGTTATCATAATTTTCCAGTTTATAGAGGTATTTAATATCCTCCTGATTTCTATAATCAATAGCTACAAATTCAAATGAAAAGGTATTTTGCCTATAACTAAGCTCTATGTTTTTGGTGTTCCATATTGGCGCTGTTAATATATTTTCTTCGCCTGGGGCTATTTCTTGATTGCCAATTTTGAAACTTGTAAAGTTCAAAGTGGGAGCTGATCTTTCATCAATCAGTTCACTAGGATTAAAGGCGTAGTAGCCCTTTGGTCCGCCTAGGAACAATCGGCCATCTTTTGACTTAAAATTTTTCATCCACATACCAGTAGTAGATTGCACACCTTGTTCTGCTGTATATAGGTGTACGGAATCTCGTTCCTTATTTATCTTGATGATGGTATTGTTGGTGCTCAACCATAAATTGGCCTTATCGTCTTCAACAAGACCCCATACGCTTCCAACTCCTTCAGGAAAAACTAGGTTAGTAAATTTTTTAAAGCCATTCTTTTGCTTTTCAAAAAAATAAAGTCCACCATCTCCCGCAGCCCAAACTTTACCGATTGCATCTATACAGATATTTGTCACAGATCCGGTACCTATTAAATATCGTTGAAACTTTCCCGAATTAATATCCAATGAGGTTACATCACCATCGGTACCTATCCAAAGCATCCCATTTTTATCTTGTGCAAAACTGTTTATATGGCCTTTAACTATGCTAAAACTATCTTTTGGATCATTGATATAGTTGGTGCAGTTACCGGTTTTTAAATCCATACGGGACAAGCCAATGTGTGTGCCAATCCATAAATAATGCTGACGGTCTAAAAACAAAATATGTGTTGAATCATTTAACAGGCTTCGTGGATTTTTATTATCGTGTCTTATATTTATAAATTGCTCTGTTTTGATATTAAATTTCAATAATCCATTAAAGTGAGTGGCAATCCATAGATTTCCTTCATCATCACTCTTCATAGACATTACATTTAAGATAGTTTGTCTATTTGCATTTCCGTTAACATACTTAAATATTTTTTGCTGGTTGTTCAAGAGATTTCTTCTTATAAGCGTACTGTCTGATTGTATCCATAAAATATTTTTTTCTTCCTCTATGTGAAAAGAAGCCGCCACAGCATTCATTGCTGTATAAGGAATCTTTATTTTTGAAAAATTGATGTTATAGATATTGGGGGGCAATCCTGCAATCCAAAGCAATCCATCTTTAGCCACAAGTGCACAAAAGGTACCTGTACCCGAAAAACCATTTAGGGTGTCTTTTGCAAAACGGCCAGATTTATC
>JANMFB010000391.1:0-3263 GCA_031377605.1 Ferruginibacter sp. | reverse complement strand
TAATTGAGTGAAGATTGGCTGTCCGAGATAAGTTGTAGTTTTGTTCATATCAATGTTGTTTGTGTAGTAACTACAAAATTGATAAAGGGTGGCCATAAAACCACCCTTATTTTAAAATATTATCTCGGACAATACTAATTTAAAGTTAGATTTTAATAAAAAATTTAATAAATACATCCTATTTGGAAATTTGAGAATCTGCTTCTATTATTTTGGCTAAAGCCTATCAAAAGTTGCTTCACAACCCTAGGCTTAAGCCAAAGGTTATGAAAAACGCACCCTAAAGCTTTAGCCGAAAAATCATTTTTAGAAATTCCTTTTTTTGAAACTTATTTATTTCCAAATGGGGTACGTACAGTCATTAAAAATCTTCCTTCCACTTTTAATACCATAACTTACCTTTTCTATAGTTAATGTGATAACTAGTTTTGCAAAGGAACCTTAACATCTACCAAAAAATCTATAAATACTTTTACGAAACAATAATTCTTTAACTACTTTTTTACGCACATAAAATAGGTACAACACAACATTTTCGATAATATTGCACGTTATATTTTATGGCACAAACTAAATAGACAAATATGTGTGGAATTGTAGGTTATACGGGAAGTAGACAGGCTTACCCAATTATACTTAAAGGATTGAAAAGACTAGAGTATAGGGGCTATGATAGCAGTGGTGTAGCTTTGTTGCACGATGGCAAATTGGATGTGTATAAGAAAAAAGGCAAAGTGGCAGAACTTGAAGATAGTCTTATAGGTGTAAACCTACATGCACACATAGGCATAGGTCATACTCGATGGGCCACACATGGCGAGCCGAGTGATAGAAACTCCCATCCACATTCTTCTGCAAGTGGAAGATTGGCAATGATACACAATGGAATTATTGAAAACTATGCACAATTAAAAAAAGAGTTGCTAAGCAAAGGATATTCCTTTACTAGTGATACAGATACAGAGGTACTCTTGAACTTTATAGAAGATATTCAAATTAACAATGAATCTACTTTGGAAGAAGCAGTTCGTATTGCGCTAAAAAGAATAACTGGTGCGTATTGTATTTTATTGCTAGATAGCCACGACCCAGAAACAATTATTGCGGCCCGCAAAGGGAGTCCATTGGTGATTGGCATAGGGAAGGGTGAACATTTTTTGGCAAGCGATGCATCACCTATTATTGAATACACTAAAGAAGTAGTGTATGTAAACGATTATGAATTGGCCATTGTAAGACCAGATGAGTTAATTCTAAAAAACCTAGGCAATGAGAAAGTAACACCCTTCATTACAAAGTTGGATATGGAATTGGCTGCAATTGAAAAAGGTGGTTACGACCACTTTATGCTCAAAGAGATTTATGAGCAACCAAGTACTATTCAGGATTGCTTGCGTGGTCGCTTACAACCCGATGCAGGTACAATTACCATGGCAGGTATAGATGACAATATCGAACAAATAAAGGTCGCAGACCGCATAATGATTGTGGCTTGTGGAACAAGCTGGCATGCAGGTTTGGTGGCAGAATATATTATTGAAGAACTTTGTAGAATACCTGTAGAAGTAGAATACGCTTCGGAGTTTAGGTACAGAAATCCTATTGTAAACAAAGGAGATATTATTATTGCCATTTCGCAAAGTGGAGAAACTGCGGACACCTTAGTTGCTTTGGAAAAAGCAAAAGAAAATGGGGCGTTTATTTTTGGTGTAGTTAATGCTGTAGGCTCTTCCATTGCAAGAATTTCTCATGCAGGCGCATATACACATGCAGGCCACGAAATAGGCGTAGCATCTACAAAAGCCTTTACGGGCCAGCTTGTAGTATTGACAATGATGGCGCTTCGCATTGCTATACAAAAGGGAACAATTACACAAGAGCGTTATCAAGCATTGCTTGTAGAACTTGCTGATATACCAGAAAAAGCAGAAGCCATTTTAAAAAATGCAGATGCAATAAAAGCTATTGCTTTGAAATATAAAGATGCAAAAGATTTTTTATTTTTAGGTAGAGGATATAATTTCCCTATTGCTTTAGAAGGCGCTTTGAAACTTAAAGAAATTTCTTACATACATGCAGAAGGTTATCCCGCTGCAGAAATGAAGCATGGTCCTATAGCTTTGGTAGATGAAAATTTACCTGTTGTTTTTATTGCTACAAAAGATTCTTATCACGAAAAAATTGTAAGCAACATGCAAGAAATAAAAGCACGAAAGGGAAAAATAATTTCCATCATTACCGAAGGCGATGAAATAAGCCCTACTCTCAGTGACGACTACATTATGATACCTACTGCTGATGAATTGATAGCACCAATAATAAGTGTAATTCCATTACAATTACTTTCTTATTTTACCGGAGTAGCCAAAGGTATTGATGTAGATAAGCCTAGAAATTTAGCGAAGAGTGTGACGGTGGAATAAAAAATTTTAGAAATAAGATTTATATTTGGAGTTATAATTTTAATACTATTTTGAAATCTGAAAGTTGAATTGATATAAACTTAAAACTCTGTTATAAATGTTGACTAAGTTTTTGGATCTTATTTCTAGTGTCTAATATCTAAAACCTAAAATCTGTTTTGAATGAACATCATAACAACGCATCCTGTAGAAGAGCTTGGTTATAATTTTATAGAAGCAAAATATATTCCTGCAGGATTAAATGAATACTATATCAGAGATATTCAAAATGAAGACAGAAAATATAGGGCGCTTACTGCTTTAGAATTAGATACCCTTATTCACAATAGAAACACTTCTGACAATTGGAATAACATTCAAGTCTCCGAAAACTTTAACGCTGGACTTATAAAAAATTGTAAGTTTTATGGATTGGTTCGCATTGGTATTTTACAACCATTGTATAGGCAGTTTCATAATTTCCGAATGCCAGTGGGCATTTACAATAGCACTATTATAAGCTGTGACTTAGGCGATAATATTTGCATTGACAATGTAAATTATTTAAGCCACTACATTATTGCACAAGATGTAATGATTGCAAACGTAAATGAAATTGCTTGTACAGACCATGCAAAATATGGTAACGGAATACTGAAGGAAGGCGAGGACGAAAAAATAAGAAGCTGGGTAGAAGTGTGTAACGAAAATGGGGGAAGGAGTATTTTACCTTTTAATGGAATGTTGCCTGGCGATGCATTTATGTGGAGCAAATACAGAGATGATGATTCTTTGCTTGAAAAATTTAAAAAGTTTACCCAAAAAGAATTGGATGAGAAACGAGGCTATTATGGTAAAATT
>JANMFB010000380.1:0-7044 GCA_031377605.1 Ferruginibacter sp. | reverse complement strand
ACTAGTACGGAAACAATTTATTACACATCTGATAAAAACAATAAAGAAAAAATAACAACAAAAGTAAACGAAGAACATACAAAAACTCCTACCCTAGCCCACGACAAACAAAAGCGGCGACTCATTAATTCGAAAGCATATTATTTACAAGCATTAGGAATTACTTCCACTGAAGGAAATGTAAAAAAAGAAATGCAGCACAAATACAAACAAATAAATAGATATGTAGAAATCATTGAAGGAATCTTAAAAGATACCGTTTTCGATAATGATTTTTCTGTAGTAGATATGGGTAGCGGAAAAGGTTATCTCACTTTTGCATTATATGATTATTTGCAACACAAAAATAAAAACATAAAAATACAAGGGGTAGAATTAAGGCCTGATTTAATTACGAAGTGCAATGACATTGCGAAGCAATCAAATTTTACAAACTTAAGCTTTATAGAAGGCAGTATACAAGAAACTCCGTTGCAAAATGTAGAAATGCTCATAGCGCTACATGCTTGTAATACAGCTACAGACGACGCAATCATTAAAGGGATAAAAGCCAATGCTAAATATATTATTTGCGCACCTTGTTGCCACAAACAAATACGCAAACAAATGTCGCCCAATAATGCATTGATGCAAATTACTAAACATGGTATTTTGCTAGAACGGCAATCAGAAATGGTTACAGATACTATTCGTGCATTAATATTAGAAGCCCATGGTTACAAAACAAAAGTGTTCGATTTTATAGAGGAAGAAGATACTCCAAAGAACGTAATGATAGTCGGCACAAAAAAAAATACATCGGAAAGCATTTTTAAGGAAAACATGGAGATGGTAAATGCTTTGAAAGAATTATTTGGAATTAAAGAGCATTATTTAGAAACGATAATTTAATCAACAAATTATCAAAGTTGAAAGGTTCACAAAGATTTTTTGTAATACAGCTTATTGGAATTTTGTAGAAAAATTGGTGCTTTTAAACTTTTTTGTTCAACCAATTTCTTAGTGAATATTAGTGTCATAATGTCTTCGTGGTTCCATCTTCTTTTTTGTACCTTCATACTATGGCAAATGAAACCTCCCAAAACCGAACCCTCGGTTTATTCCAATCTACTGTGTTAAATATGATAGACATGGTGGGTATTGGACCATTCATCACATTGCCATTTGTAATTGGGCTACTTGGTGGAATGTATTTGTGGGCTTGGGTTGCAGGGGCATTACTCTCGTTTATAGATGCATTTGTGTGGAGCGAACTTGGTGCTGCATACCCGCTAGCAGGCGGCAGTTATAATTTTTTAAAAGTTTCTTACGGCGAAAAAGGCGCGGGCAAAATGATGAGTTTTTTGTATGTGTGGCAAACTATCATACAAGCACCATTAGTTGCTGCATCTGCGGCAATTGGATTTGCACAATATTTTATTTATTTAGTACCATTAGAAGCGTGGCAACAAAAAGCATTAAGTGGTTCCGTAATAATTATAGTAACCATTTTATTGTACAGAAAGATAGAAAGTATTGGAAAAATTGGTGTGTTACTTTGGATTGGTGTGGTAGCTACACTTGGGTGGATAATTTTTGCAGGCATTGCTCATGGCAATTTTTTACAACCCATTATTGATTCTTCAAATTCATTTTCTTTAAAGGCAATTGCGTCATTTGTGTTTGGGCAAGCATGTGTAAAAACAATTTACAGTTATTTGGGTTACTATAATGTTTGTCATTTAGGAGGGGAAATTAAAAATCCAGAAAAAAATATTCCACGCAGTATGTTTATTTCTATCATAGCCATTGCAGTACTTTATTTGGCCATGAATATAAGTATCACAAGTGTTATACCATGGGAAGAAATTAAAGCTTGGAAAGATTCGCCGCAGGAAAACTTTGTGATAAGTACGTTTATTCAAAGGTTATATGGAGATACTGCATCGGTAGTAATAACCATCATGATATTGTGGGTAGCGCTAGCTTCTTTATTTGCGGTAATGCTTGGCTATAGCCGTGTGCCCTATGCAGCTGCAAAAGATGGAGCCTTCTTTAAAATATTTGCAGAAGAACACCCAACAAAAAAGTTCCCTTATATTTCATTGCTTGTACTTGCGGGTTTCGCATTTGTATTTAGTTTACTTTTTAAAATGAAAGATGTAATAAGCGGCATCCTTGCTATGAGAATAATGGTACAGTTTATAGGGCAAGCAGTGGGGCTTATGTTGTTGCGAAAAAGAAAAAATGAAATGCCATTTAAAATGCCACTTTATCCGATACCTATTATATTGGTGATAATGATGTGGCTTTGTGTTTTTGCCGCTACAGGAACTTTAGTAATTGGTAGTTTTGCCATTGTGCTTTTAAGTGGCTTGGTTGTGTATTTTATAAAAGCGAAGTTTAGCCGAGAGTGGCCTTTTGTATTAGATGAAAATCTGCCAAATGATTTTTTAAAAAAGTAAAAAAGGATTCTAATTAATATAATTCTATTTTAGATTAACAAAAAAGCGGAGCTCAATAGAACTCCGCTTTTTTCCAAATAAATATTGTTATAACGCTCCTATTTCCGCCATGTCGGGGATATCTACAGCTTTATACTCACCTGCATCTAATTTTTTCTTAGTGGCCTCAAATGCATTTAAGGTAACATCCACATCTTCAAAACTATGTGCCGCGGTTGGTATAAGGCGATAAATAATATCTCCTTTTGGTATTACAGGATACACAACAATGCTACAAAAAATATGATAATTTTCTCTAAGATCCATTACCATTTGTGTAGCTTCTGGTACGCCACCTTTCATATAAATGGGTGTTACCGGGCTATTGGTATTACCAATTTCAAATCCTCTTTCTTTTAACCCTGCTTGTAATCTATTTACGTTTGCCCATAATTTTTCTCTTAGTTCTGGCATGGTAATTACCATTTCCATACGCTTAAGCATACCCTCTACAATCATGAGTGGTAAGCTTTTTGCAAATATTTGCGAACGAGTATTGTAACGTAAATATTTTAATACAGATTTGGGGCCACTAATAAACGCTCCAATACTTCCCATACTTTTTACAAATGTGCTAAAATACAAATCTATTTCACTTTGTACGCCTTGTGCTTCGTCTGCACCTGCGCCTGTTGGTCCCATATAACCAAAGCCGTGTGCATCATCTATCAAGATTCTGAAACCATATTTTTTCTTTAATGCAACAATTTCTTTAAGTACACCTTGCTCACCATCCATACCAAAAACCCCTTCAGTAATTACCAATATGCCGCCGCCTTGTTTTGTAGCAAGTTCAGTAGCTCTTTGTAATTGCTTTTCGCAATCTTCTACATCGTTGTGTTTAAATGCATAACGATGCCCCATGTGCAAACGAATACCATCTACAATACAAGCATGAGATTCTGCATCGTACACAATCACATCTCTACGATTTACCAATGCATCTATGCAACTCATGATTCCTTGGTACCCAAAATTGAGCAACATAGTATCTTCTCTACTTACAAATTTGCTAATTACTTTTTCTAGTTCTTCGTGCTTTGCAGTATTACCACTCATCATTCTCGCACCCATTGGGTTGCCCATACCGTAGGCTGCCGCAGCATCGGCATCGGCCTTACGCACATCTGGGTGATTTACTAAACCTAAATAATTGTTTAAACTCCACACGGTCATTTCTTTTCCACGAAATTGCATTTTAGGGCCTAGTTCACCTTCCAACTTTGGAAAAGTAAAATACCCATGTGCTCTGTCCATGTGCTGCCCTATTGGCCCACCATCTTTCACTAATTTATCAAAAACATCTATCATAATGGAATTTTTTTAATGATACAAAGGTAAATAATATTGACTAAAAGTTATTCGTTATTAGTTAATTGTTATTGGTTGGTTGCTATTAGTTAATCGTTAAATGGTCTCAATGTGTTCCATTCTTCACGAAAAGCTCATTATTTTTACAAAAAATAATTATATGGGTTTGAAAAAAATATTTGTAGTAATGCTGCTATTGTTTATGGGAAATATTTATGCACAAAAAAAAATAAATATTCCTACAAAACCTAAGCTAGTAGTGGGTTTAGTTATTGATCAAATGCGTTGGGACTATTTATATAGATTTTCCAATAGATATACTGAAAAGGGATTTAAACGTTTATTAAAGAAGGGTTACAGTTTTGAAAATACAATGATCCCCTATGTTCCCACTGTTACTGCTGCTGGCCACACTTGCATATACACCGGGGCTGTACCTGCAACAAATGGTATTGTGGGAAACAATTGGTATGAAAAAAGCACAAAAAAAAATATGTATTGCACCGATGACAGCACTGTTCATGGCGTTGGAAACAATGACGCCCAAGGAAAAATGAGTCCAAAAAATTTATATACCACTACTATAACTGATGAACTACGACTAAGTAATAATTTTAAAAGTAAAGTTATAGGAATAGCACTAAAAGATAGGGGTGCAATTTTACCTGCAGGCCATACTGCTAATGCTGCATATTGGTATGATGATGTAGCAGGCAAATGGATTACGAGTAATCATTATATGGATGTATTACCTGCCTGGGTAAATAATTTTAATGAGTTAGATAAAGTTTCCAAGTATATGTTGCAAGATTGGAACACGCTGTACCCGATAAATAATTACTCACAAAGTACGAAAGACGATAATGAGAATGAAGCGGATTTAGGAGAATTAAAATCGCATATTTTTCCATACAAACTTTCAAATATAAAAAATAAAAAATTTAGTGTTTTTAAATATACACCTTATGCAAATACTTTTTCATTTGATTTTGCTAAAGAAGCAATTATCAGTGAGAATATGGGTAAAGGACCTGAGACAGATTTTCTTACTCTAAGTATTTCTTCTACAGATTATATTGGTCATACATTTGGGCCAAACTCAATAGAAATAGAAGATACCTACTTGCGCTTAGATAATGACATTGCCAATTTTCTTCAATTTTTAGATGCTAAAATTGGTGCAAACAATTACACGCTTTTTTTAACAGCAGATCATGGTGCAGCACATGCAGTTAATTTTCTAAGAGAAAATAAAATACCTTCCGAAAATTTTAGCATATCTACGTTAGAAAAAGAATTAACTAAAATACTGTTTGACACATTTGCCATAAAGCCAATTTTAGCTAACGATAATTTTCAGCTTTATGTAGATTATGATTTAATAGAAAAAAAAGGACTTGATAGACAAAAAATTACAGAGCTTATTATTAAAACTTTAAGACAAAAACCTTACGTATTAAACGTATTTGAATTAAGTAAATTATCGGGTGAAACAATTGCAGAACCCATGAAAACTCGTTTCACTAATGGATATGATCAGCAAAGGAGTGGGGATATTCAAATACTTTTAAAGCCGGGTTATTCAACGTACAAAAAGGGAACAGGACACACCTTATGGAATCCTTACGATTCCCATATTCCATTACTTTTCTTTGGCTGGGGAATAAACCAGGGCAAAACCAATAGAGAAGTGTACATGACAGATATTGCTCCTACAATAGCAGCACTACTTCAAATTCAAATGCCATCAGGCAATGTGGGCAAAGCATTGGTGGAAATCACTAAATAGCAACCCCTATTTATGTAGATTAAAACTCGTTTCTCTCAATATAAAAACAAATTCACTGTAAAAATCATATTGTTTAAAATATTGTGGGTATATAATTTGTACACACTGCCCCAAATTAATTATTTTTATATCTCAAAAATTGCTTAATATGAAGAAATACATAATCTTCCTTGTTTTATTTTTCTCCACGGTTATTACAAACGCACAACGGTTATTAACTTGGTCTCCCGAATTTCCGCTAGAAAATTCAAATCTTATTGTTACGGTTGATTGTAACAAAGGAAATCAGGGCCTACTCAATTTTGAAGGAGGTAATTCCGCAAACGTTTACGTACATGTGGGTGTGATCACAAATCTTAGCACAAGTTCAACAGATTGGCGTTATGTTCCTTTTGTTTATGGAAGTGCCAATCCAGCCGCTAGAGCCACACAACTTGGTAGTAATAAATACCAATATACTATAAACAATGTGCGTAGTTTTTTTGGTGTGCCCGCCGGCGAAACAATACTTAAAGTAAATTTTATTTTTAGAAATGCCACAGGTACATTAAAGCAAGTAAACTCGGATATAAGTGACATGTATATTCCTGTGTACGCAGCTGGACAATATGCTGTAAGATTAAACCTACCTCCATCTGAACCACGCTTTATTCCTTGGTTAGAGCCAATAAATATAGCTGCCGGATCTGTAGCAGTTGCTGCAGTTTCTTCTGCTGCCTCTGCTATGGAAATAAAATATAACAACACGGTACTTTCTACCAATGCTTCTGCTACAGCATTAACAGGAACTGCAACATTTGGTACAAATACTTGTGATCAAAGTATTGTTGCTAATGGTATATTAGCTTCAAATACAGGAACAGATACTGCTAAGTTTTTTATTACACCATCAGTTACAACAGCACCATTACCTGCAGGGTTGCAAGATGGGATAAATTATAATTCAAATACATCAGTTACGTTGGTTTTGTTTGCGCCAAATAAAACTAACGCCGTAGTAATTGGCGATTTTAGTAATTGGCAAACACTATGTGCCAATCAAATGACTAGAACCCCCGATGGCAACAGGTACTTTATCACATTAAATGGATTAACAGCAGGGCAACTTTATAAATTTCAATACATAGTAGATGGCAACATAAAAACTACAGACCCTTATACTGAACTCATTTTAGACCCAAATAATGATCAATTTATTCCTGCATCTACATTTCCAAATATGCCTGCATATCCCACAGGTCTTACTACTGGTATTGTAGGAACTTTTCAAACAGCTGCACCACAATACACTTGGACAACTACTTCATTTACAAGACCAAATAAAAAGAGCCTTGTCATGTATGAAATGCATTTAAGAGATTTTCTTGGAGCGAGCAATTGGCAAACTCTTACTGATACACTAAACTATATTAAAGGATTGGGTGTAAACGCCATTGAAGTAATGCCTTTCAATGAATTTGA
>JANMFB010000356.1:0-5697 GCA_031377605.1 Ferruginibacter sp. | reverse complement strand
AAGCATAAGTTTTTCATTACTAGTTCAAAGCAAATGTTATAACAATTATATGGATTTATTGTCCAATAGACTTTTGGTATAATACCGCAGTGGTATTCGTTTAGGCAATTCAATTAAACAATTACGAATGCACTGACGCTATTATTTCCTTTAATGATCCTAAGATGGCAAACTGTTGATAAAATATTTACAAACAAATGACTACAAGCTTAATTAATGAGGGTATTTTCGCTTACATTTTAAATCCCCCACTTAAGCATGAAAAAGTTATTTACTTTAAAATATTTGCTCACTTTTGTTTTGTTGATTTACTTTACTTCTAAAATGCATGCACAAACATTAGTAGAAGATTTTAATTATCCAGCGACTACATTGCTTACTGCAAATGGATATACAAACATAAGCGGTACTACAAATTTTTTAACAGTAACTGGTCCTAGTCTTACCCCTGCAGGTTCTCCATCTTCAGGAGTTGGCAATGCTGTTACCATGACAACAAGTGGAGAGGATGTTACAAAAGTTTTTGCACCTGCCATAACATCTGGTGATGCTTACGCTTCTTTTTTTGTAAATGTTACTTCTGCTCAAGCAACTGGTGATTATTTCTTTATTCTAAATGATGGCAGTACTTTTAGGCCTAGGGTATATGTAAGAAGCAGTGGTGCAGGTTTTGTTTTTGGTGTATCTAAAAGTACGACTAGCATAGTTTACGAAACTACTGTAAGAAGTTTTTCTACCATACACTTAGTAGTTTTAAAGTACACATTTAATCCTATAGCTACAGATGATGTAGTAAGCTTGTATGTAAATCCGGTTTTAGGTTCGCCAGAACCGACTGCAACCATTGCACCAACTACAAACGGTGGTGCTACGGATGCTGTATCTCTCGACAGAATTGCTTTGCGTCAAGGAGCTGCATCATCTGCATCTGCACAAGTAATAGATGGTATTCGTGTAGGCACTACATGGGCATCTGTAACCCCAGTTAGTACACCAACAACCTCTTCAATAAGTCCTACAAATGCAAATGCTGGTACACCTGGTTTAACTTTAACTGTGAATGGGACAAATTTTATTAATGGATCAAACGTTACTTGGAATGGCAGCAATAGAACAACTACTTTTGTAAATAGCACACAACTCACAGCAACTATAACTCCAGCAGATATGAGTACTGCTGGCACTGCAACAGTTGGTGTTACAACAATAGGAGCAGCCTCTACATCAAATACACAAATTTTTACAATTAATGCAGTAGCGGGTGGTACATTTACCTTACAATCTCCTATAGCAGATTTTGGGAATGTTTGTATCAATACTACTTCAATACCAAACTCCTTTACTTTAGATGGTAATAATTTAGATGGATCAAACGCATCCACTATTACTATTGCTTCACTTAATGGTTTTAGTTTTTCGGAAACACCTATTGGTGGTTATAATACAACATTAAGTTTTACATACACAGGAAACAGTTTCACAGGTAAAATAATTTATGTAACTTTTACTCCTATAGTTATCCAAACATATGATGGAAACCTTATTCTAAATGGTGGTGGTATTTCAAATTATCCAGTACCTGTAAAAGGATCTGGCGTTAATAGTGCTCCTAGTGTAACAACAAATGCTGCTACAACAGTTACTGCTACAAATGCCACATTAAGCGGTACAATATCTTCGATCGGTTGTGCAGCTGTTACCGCTTATGGTTTCGAATACAGCACCGCTACAGGTTTCCCCAACGGAACCGGTACTTTAGTTTCATCAAATAATTTAAGTGGTGGAAATTTTAGTTCAGCTGTTATAGGACTTTTACCAAATACAAGGTATTATTACAAAGCATTTGCTACAAATAGCATAGGTACTACTTATGGTCTTCAACAGGCATTCACAAATACACCTTTACCTGTTTTAATTTCGGCGCAGCAAAACCTAAGTTTTACGCAAACCTTTTCTGACGTTGGCACTTGGGGTAGTTTTTTTACATCGGGAAATGGTGCAAATAATTTCGGGGGTTTATCTGCTACCAATTCAGCTCCTGCTTCTGGTATTCCTTCACCAACAATTACAACTGCTTCCTCTTCTAATTTTAATAGCAATACATTTACTTCTTCCGGAGGTATTCACAGATTTATTGATTCAAGTACTGCCACACAATCAATCATATTTTTATCTACCGGTTCTCCAGATAATACTACAGCAACTGCATTGGATTTTTATATGGATTTTACAGGCCTTAATGCAGGCACACTAAGTTTCGATTATGCTACCGTAAACAATTCTACAGGAAATAGAAATGGCTCTTTTAGAGTTTATGCTACTATCGATGGAATTACATTTAATGAACTAACTTTTGCAAGTGTTTTAGAATTTACAAATAACGTTCCCATTTCCGGTTCTAAAACGAATATCCAATTACCTGCGTTGTTTAACAATAGTGCTACTGCTCGGTTAAGGTTTTATTATCACAATGGAAGCGCAGGTACAGGCTCGGGTAGTCGCCCTAAAATAAGCATAGATAATCTTACAGTAACAGGTATAGCCACTACGCCTTGTGTTCAACCTACTGCGCCTGCAACATCGCTTGTGTTTGGTAATATTACAGATACCACTATTGCTGCAAGTTTTACAGCAGCGTCGCCTATAACTGATAATTATTTGATTGTAATGAGTACAAGCAGTACGTTAACAGGCAATCCTTTAAATACACAAAATTATGCTTTGGGTGATAATGTTGGAGATGGCACTGTTATAGCAAAAGGTGTTGCTACATCATTTATAGCTACAGGACTTAGCGCACAAACAACATACTATTTCTTTATATTTCCAATGAATGCTGTTTGTACAGGAGGTCCATTATATTATACCACTTCGGTTTTAAATGGCTCTGCTAGTACCATTGCTGGGTTACCTACATGTTTAGCTCCAACTAATCAACCTTCCAATTTAAATTTCGGTACTACAACAACGAATAGTATAGCAGGTAGTTTTACTGCAATTATCGCAGATCAGTATTTGGTTGTAAGATCTACTTCAAATTCGTTAGGTGCAAATCCTATAAATGGAACAGCCTATAATCCAGGAGATGTAATAGGCACAGGCATAGTGGTTCAACGCAGTTCAGCAACAACGTTTACAGCAAATGGATTGTTGCCAAATACTACCTATTATTTCTTTGTTTTTAGTGTAAATAATTTACTATGTATTAGTGGACCGGCTTATAACATAATTACTCCACTTACATTAAGCACAGCTACTTTACCTTTACCTCCTTGTACTACTCCAACTTCACAAGCCACTGCACTATCATTAGCTGTATCAAACACAGCTATATCGGGCACTTTTACAGGTGTAAGCGATGCGGATAATTATCTGATAATTAAAAGTACTATTGCTACCCTTAGCGCAACAACATCCGATAATATTGACTATAATCCAGGCGATGTTTTTGGAAATGGTACTGTTTTAAGTAATACCACTTCAACTACTTTCTATGCTACAGGATTAACGCCTAATACCACTTACTATTTTTTCATATTCGCAGCAAATAAAATTTGCTCGGGAGGTACAAAATACAATAGCATAAACCCATTATCGGGTAATATTACTACTTCAAATAATGGTGTGAATAATTATTATTTTGGCACACTACATTCTCATTCAGATTACTCGGATGGCAACGCTGATAATCCAGGTTTTACTCCTGCACAAAATTATGCATATGCAAAAAATTCTCTTTGTATGGATTATTTAGGCATATCTGAACACAACCATTTTTCTTCAGCTAACAACCCTGGGAATCAAATTTTAAATTACAAGCAGGGAACTGTTCAAGCAAATATTTTTAACTCGTCTAACCCCAATTTTTTAGCTTTATATGGCATGGAATGGGGAGTTATAAGTGGCGGCGGGCATGTACTTGTTTATGGAGATAATATGGATGATTTATGGGGTTGGGAAACAGGAGCTGGCACTTGGGGCCCAACAAACAATTATGATGTATATGTACCAAAAAGTACCTATACTGGCACAACAGGAATATTTAAAACAGTAAATGATAATATAGCTAAAAATACTTTTGCAACATTAGCACACCCTAGCTTAACAGATTATAATAATATTGGAGGTATAGTCTACGATGCTGTTGCAGATAATGCCATAGTGGGAACTGCTGTGGAAAGTGGTCCTGCCTTTTCTACAAATACTAACTATTCAAACCCGGGTTCGTCGTTATCTTATTTATTTTACTACCAATTGATGCTGTCAAAAGGTTACCGCTTAGGGCCAACAATAGATCATGATAACCATAATACTACATTTGGTAGAACTACTACCTCTCGTACAGCAATTGTTTCTCCCTCACTCGATAAAACTTCTATTATTGGAGCAATGAGAAAAATGAATTTTTATGCTACGCAAGATTGCGATACAAAAGTTGATTTTACCATCAATACAAAAATAATGGGCAGTACTTTATCTGACAGATTTGGCCCCAATATTTTTGTTTCCTTATCGGATGCATCAACTTCTTTATCTAGTGCTGTAATAAGAGTTATGTATGGTGCGCCAGGAAGTGGAGCCACAGCTGTGAAAATTGACTCTGCAATAGGAAACACCCTATCGTTTAAAGATAATAATCTTGCAAATCTTGCAACAGGTTATTATTATATAGACATTTCAAATGGTACCAGTAGAATAATAACATCTCCTATTTGGTACACAAGAAATGATGCACTTACTGCGTTACCTGTAAAATTAAGTTCATTTAGTGTGTCTAAAGAAGAAACATCTGTAAAGTTGAAATGGACAACAGAGCAGGAAATAAATAGCCGTTCTTTTGAAATTGAAAAATCGATTGATGGAAGTACCTGGAATTTTATTGGTAAAATGAGTGCCGCGGGAAATAGCAATACCAAAACTAATTATACTTTTTTTGACAATGACCCTTACCAAGGTATTAATTATTATCGCCTTAAGCAAGTAGATAACGATGGAAAATTTGTTTACTCAGTTGTAAAGTCTGTTTTGTTTAGTAAATTATTCGAAGTAAGAATAATACCAAATCCTGCAACAACATTTATTAATATTTATATCACAAAAAAACCGTCTATAAATACTCAAATTTTTGTGAGCGATGTAAATGGAAAAATTATAGAAAAGCAAAATACCATGTCACAACAAAAAGAAATAAATACAAGTAACTATGCAAAAGGTATTTATTTTATAAAAACAATTACGGCTAATAATGTTATAACACAAAAAATAATAGTGCAATAATGTTAAAGGTATAAAATTTAAATGCCATCTTATAGGAATGTAAGATGGCAATTTTGTTTATTGATTAACTTATAGCAATTATATCGATATGTAGTTCAATTTACTTTAGGTATAATGCCGCTGTAGCAGTCGTTTAGGCCGATGCAATTTGACTTTTTCGAATAGACAGACCGTATTAATCAGTCATCATAAATTATATCAATATGTAAAATAGACATTTGGGATTATACAGCAGTAATCGTTTTGGTCGATACAATTGAGATATTAAGAATTTACATATGGGTTTAGGTTTTTATTGCAAAAACGCTTGCACCCTTTAAATCAATTAATAGAAGAAATATTTTTAGGAATATGATATTTTCGTGAAAACAGATGATAAAGAAAGCCATAAATATCTGGCAAAATTTAAAATATATAAAA
>JANMFB010000345.1:0-5608 GCA_031377605.1 Ferruginibacter sp. | reverse complement strand
CATGGCAATTACTACTGGAATATACATGGTACTCCAAAATAACATTCCACTTTGTGTTTCTGAAGTTAGTAGATTTTTCTTTTTAAAATAATCGTTCAATAAAATAAGTAAGAGCATAGCAAAGCCTACTCCACCTAGGTTTCCACTTAAATGAAAAACCCTGCCTAACATATCTCCTACGATATGACCAATAAAAAAGCAACCTGCTAAAAGTGCTACGCCATATATTTTCATGAATTATTATTTAGATATTTCTTTTACTTGCTTGCAAATATTTTTCCCCCATACTTTATAGCCTTCCTCATTATAATGCAATTTATCATCTAAATAAAATGAGGCAATTGGCATTCCATCTGCTCCTAAAAATTTATCAGAAGATTTTATAAAATACATATTGGATTGGCTCTCACAAAATGTTTTTATTAAATTATTTG
Organism: Ferruginibacter sp.; assembly: GCA_031377605.1. Lineage (GTDB taxonomy): Bacteria > Bacteroidota > Bacteroidia > Chitinophagales > Chitinophagaceae > Ferruginibacter. The sequence continues at coordinate 5,174 of JANMFB010000345.1, read as the reverse complement.
CTTCGGTTATTTTATCCCATACTCCCCATCTCTTTTCGCTAGGAGAAATTTCTAACCACGTAATGGGAGTGTTTTGATATTTATATCTTATCGTTTTAGTGATATTTTTAACCAGTTCTAAAACTTGGTCAGGAGTTTTATCTTTTTGGTTATCTACTATATCGTTACCTACATAGATAAATATGGCTTTAGGATTATGTGGGTATAATATCCGTTTAATATAGTATGCTACATCTCTTAAGTTACAGCCTCCAAAACCCCTATGAATAATTTCTTTGTAGCCCAAATCTTTTCTAATATTTGTCCACTTTCGAATATATGAGCTACCTAAAAACATAATAGCATTTGCGGAATATTTTTCTACTGTATTTAAACTATCAAATATTTTAATTTCATTTTCCCATCTAAAAACACCTTCTTCGTTTTTGCCTTTGTTTGTATTTAGTATGGTGTAAAGCCATGCAGCCATGCTTTGTATACAGCTATCTTGTTTTATTTTTTTATTGTCTAATGTATGTCCAGTGCCATAAAATGGCCTCCATGCAGTGGATACTCCGATAGATAAGCAATGTTGGTACAAAATATAAGCTCCATATTTAAAGCCATGATAATCATAAGAACTGTCATAAGGTACAGTTTTATCTTCAGTGCCTGCGGTATTAAATAGCGGAGCATTGCCCTTTTTTATCCAATTATAATTTATCATTGCACCCCATGCATTCATTACTCCATTTACTTTTGAAGAAAAACCAGGATTACCACTATTACCTTCTAAGGTCCCCCATTTTTTTTGATTTATTTCTGATGGTATTTCGTTATCATCCAAATAGGCAATAGCTAAACATGTTTTAGAACCAGCTGAACTTCCAGTAATAAATATCTGTGATGTATCAATACCATATAAGTTTGCATTTTTTCTAAAAAATCTAATGGCTGCTTTACCATCTTGTTGCGCCCTATACATTGCTTCTGCATAGTCTTTGTTGCTTTTTGTTTTTTCAACACCTAATCTATACTCTATTGAAGCAGAAACGTATCCTCTTTTGGCAAATGATGTGCAAAGCATGGAACTGTATGATCCATTTTTACTATTGTTTTGAAACCCTCCTCCATGTATAAAAATTACAAGTGGCCTATATTTAAGCGTGTCAGATTTTGGTGGGCTAAAAACATCGAGTAATAAATTCTCTTCTTGACCTTTCAAATTAATAGCTTGACCATATTGAATATTTACATTGGAATCAATATTAGTAAATACTTCGGATTGGAATCTTTTTTGAGCAGAAAGATTTAAAGAAATAGTAATAAAAATAATGGCAAAAGAAATTTTTAAGCTTGAAAATTGTTGACTAACTTTTTCAATATTATTTTTTACAGAACTAATAAAATTTTGCATAGTATTTATATAAATAATTTTTTCACATCGTTTTTAGTAACCTTTCCCATTGCATTCCTAGGAAGCTCATTTACAATTAGATATTTTCTTGGTGTTTTATAAGTTGGTATCCTTTCTCTCATCCAATTGTTTAAACTAGCGCTCTCAATTTCTAAATCTTTCAAAACAATTGCTGCTACAATCAATTCACCCCACTGCTCATCAGCAATACCTACAACAGCACAATCGTCAATAGATTCGTGAGTTCTCAATGTTTCCTCAATTTCTAAAGCAGATATTTTATATCCTCCGGATTTAATAATATCAACTGAGTTTCTGCCCATTATTTTATAATATCCATTTTCTTGAATTGCTATATCTCCTGTTTTAAACCAACCATCATCCGTAAATTCTTTTTTTGTTTCTTCAGGTTTATTCCAATAGCCTTTAAAAACATTGTTTCCTTTTACCAATATTTCACCAGCTTCACTGGTTGCAACTTGTTGGTAATTTTCATCAGCTAATTTTATCTGAACACCCAATAAAGGAATACCAACATATCCTGCCTTTCTTTCGCCATCATATGGATTGCTAATTGCCATTCCTATTTCTGTCATCCCATATCTTTCTAGCAATGTATGACCGCTTACTTGTTTCCATTTTTCCATTACCGATATTGGAAGAGCAGCAGAACCACAAACCATCAACCTAAATTGTTGCATACAATTATGAAGTGTTTTTTGTTGATCACTTGCTAGTGTTTCCCAATAGGCTATTAGCTTAAAATATATAGTAGGCACAGCCATAAATACATTTATTTTCCCTTGCATAAATAATTGGTAAATAATTTCAGCGGAAAATTCTGAAATAAATTCGCAAGTAGCACCACTCCACATAGCACAACTAGTTACGTTTATTATACCATGTACATGATGTAATGGTAGTACACAAAGTGTATAATCTTTGTTGCTCCACTCCCAAGCTTCCACTAAGGTCTCTATTTGTGCTTCTAAATTGTTATGTGTAGTTACAACACCTTTTGGTTTGTTGGTAGTGCCACTAGTATATAGTATCATAGCACTTTGTTCAATTGAAATATCTGGTAATGCAATATTGTTAAAAGTTGGTGCATCTTCTACTATAATTAACTTTATATTTTTTTTCTTAGTATAATCACTTAAAAGCAATTCAAACGATGCAGAAATTACTACAATGCTAGCTTCCGTATCTTCTAAAACATATTGTATCGATTGCATAGGATGCGAAATGCAAAGAGGAGTTGCAATACCCCCGGCTTGCCATATAGCCCATTGTACTTTTACATAATCAAAGCCAGGGTTTACCATAAATCCAACCCTGGCTTCCTTTAAATTACTTTCTCCATCTAACAATAGCATGGCAAATGATTGCGATTCTTTTAGTAAAGTTTCATAGGTATAACTCATTCCATTGCTCACAATAGCAATATTTGAAAGATATTTTTTTGCATTTTCTATTAAGCGAAGCATGAAGTCGTTTTTTAAAACAAAAGATTAGACATTTAATATTTGTTTGGTGTAAAATACAAAATCCTGAAAAACCACCTCTTTTTACAGTAAAAATTAACGATAAATATACGAAAACGAAATAGTGGTTTTTGCCTTGCATATTCGCTTTTCTTTTAATTTAATTTATAAAATTTCTGTCCTTAATCTTTCAAATAGGTATGCATTGAAAAATTAAACTGCTATTATTATAAGTGAATGATACAATTTGCAATGTAAAATGTGGACTAGATTCTTTTTTAGAACGTTTTTCTTTTAGTCAAATACTCCTCTATGAAATGCATTTTAATCTTTTGGCTTAGAAAATTTTTCTGAATTAAAAATTTCAGAATTACCCTTTGCTATAGAAAGTGTGTTCCAATTTTCATTACAAAGCATTTTACCAATAAATACAATTTGCCCTACATGATAAGGGTAGTGCGCCAGTTGTCTATTGATGGCTTCTAATACTGTGTGGGCTTGGTTTCGTATGTATATTATTTCATCTAACTCAAGTTCTGAAAGTGAATTTAATACCTTAAACAAACAATTCCATCCTTCATTCCATAATATTAAAAGGGCTTCTCGGGTTTGAGTTTCGTTTTCAAATTCTTTATCCCTTTTTCTCCAAGGCTTTTCTCCATCTGTTGTTAAAAAATCCGTCCAGCGGGAGAGCATGTTACCATGCATGTGCTGTACGATACTATTTATACTGTTACTTTCAGTGTTGTATTGCCAAAAAAGTTGTGCATCACTTACTTGTTCAAATGTTTTTTCGCCAAGCTTTTTATAATATTCAAATTGTTTTATTGTGCTGTTTAAAAAATTATTGGCCATTTCAGTATTGTTTGTATTTTTTTTAGTTTGAAATACTATTTTCCTTATTTGTATTAATCCAATTGGCTTTTTCAATTTTATATTTAAAATTGATTACCTCAGGTTCGCCATAGTAAGCAACAGCTATTTCATCAATCTTGATTGCGCCAAGTCTGTTTATTGCAATTTGTGATCGAGTGTTTTTTGAACCTATATGAAAATGAATTGTATCCACAAATTTAAATGCATGATTAATCATCATTGATTTAATTTGATTATTATAATTTCTGCCCCAAAATTTTTTACCAATAAATGTATAACCTATAAAAACTGATTTTTCAGAGTCATTAAAATCGTAAAAACGAGAGCAACCAATTATCTCATTCGTACTTTTCTCTATAATCAAAAATGCTCCGTTAGACTGTATCGCACCCTCAAAATATATTTTAAAAACTTCTTTCTGGTATCTGTTTTGGTTTGGGTGTTGTTCCCATATCATAGGGTCGGAAGCTATGTTATACAAATTTTCAAAATCATTTTCTACTAAAGCTCTTAATAAAATATTATTATTTTCTAAATGCGGTTGTAGTTCCATAAAAATTCATTTATTATTTTTGATTTCAAACAAATATTATTGCATGTGTAAGTAACCAATTTTTCTTTGAAATTAGGAGCGTAAATTTAATGGCATTGTTGAGTATATTTATATGTGACTAAATTTACAAAAAAAGCGGTACAAATTAATCTGTACCGCTTTTTTTTATCTTTTGTTTCTATTAAACGAATTTCCTTTTCCTCTATTGCTATTAAAGTGTGGACGTTGTTGTTGCTTAGGTTCCATTGAAGGTCTAGCATCTGCCGCCATTGGGTATGGATGAGTTGTAACCACAGGGATATTTTTACTAATAAGTTTTTGGATGTCTCTCAATTCAGTTTTTTCATCTGCATCACAAAAAGAGAATGCAATACCTGTATTGCCTGCTCTACCAGTTCGGCCAATGCGATGTACATATGTTTCCGGCACTTCTGGTAACTCAAAATTTATTACATGCGTAAGGTCGTCAATATCTATACCTCTTGCAGCAATGTCTGTGGCTACTAAAACCCTAATCGTTCCATTTTTAAAATTACTCAATGCATTTTGCCTAGCATTTTGTGATTTATTACCATGTATGGCTGCAGCTTCAATGTTTTCTTTTAATAAAACTTTTACAACTTTATCAGCCCCGTGTTTGGTACGGGTAAATACCAATGCGCTTAAAACTTCTTTGTCTTTTAGTAAATGAAGCAATAACATATTTTTGTATTGCTTCTCTACATAAAATAGACTTTGTTCTATAGCTTCAGCAGTAGATGAAACAGGAGTTACTTCTACTTTTGATGGATTATCGAGTAATACATTTGATAATTTTTGAATCTCGGGAGGCATGGTCGCAGAAAAGAAAAGTGTTTGCCTTTTT
>JANMFB010000304.1:0-5900 GCA_031377605.1 Ferruginibacter sp. | reverse complement strand
AATGGCAGCGCATACAATTTGATGTACTTGCTATTACAATGATTAAAGATAAAAAAGTGGAATATTTTTTAATTGAAGATGTTTATTTATAGAATCAAGCATTGATATATAGACAAAAAGATCTGAAATTTTAAATATAATTACGATAATTTCTTTGAAATTTTACTTGACAAAAAAAACTACAACGCTACTAAACTAGTCTCAATACTTGATACTCAATACTTGTTACTCAATACTTGTTACTCAATACTTGTTACTCAATACTTGTTACTCAATACTTGTTACTCAATACTTGATACTCAATACTTGATACTTGATACTTGATACTACTTACTCAATACTACTGTACTATTTGCAGCGCCTCTACCCTTCCAATTAACTTTTCTACCATTTTAAATGTAGCAGGACAATAATCAATATTTTGCTTGTGAATATGTGCGTAGTCATCAAATTTCTTTTTTGTAAGATGTGGAAATCCTGAGCAATCTACCGGGCGAATTTCGTATATGCTACACTTGTTGTCTTTCAAATTTAGAAATTGGCAAGGCTGTTTTACGTTTACCCAATCCCCATTGCTCCTGTCTTTTTTTAACCACTTTATTTTAAATTCCTCAACTGTTTCGCCAAAATGAGCAGAAATTCTTTTTAAATCTGTAGGGGTGAATGTTGGTGTCATTTTCTTGCAACAGTTCGCACAAGTAAGACAATCTACTTCTTGCCACACTTCTTTGTCTATTTCAACAGTTAATTTATTCATACCTTTTACCGGAGCTTTTTCCATTTTATTTAGAAAACGGCGGAATTTACTTCTATGATTTGGTAGTTTTCTTTTGAAAGATTTGAGGGTTGTTTGTAGCATTTACTTTATTAAATTGAAAAATAATCTGATTGCGAAAATAATGTTTAATTATATTGTAACATCATTGTTTATAAAAACAAAGGAAACTTTATGTGGGATGCTTATAAGAAAGGATATAAAGCTTGGTTGAGGCTAGAGAAATCTCTTTCGGAAAACTCCGTAGAGGCTTACCTACATGATGTAGAAAGGCTCACAGATTATTTACAAATCACTCAAGACTTGAAAAACCCTGAAGAAATTGTATTGAAAGACTTGGAAAAATTTACTAAGTGGATAAGTGAATTAGGGATGAGTAATGCGTCACAAGCTAGGATGATATCAGGCTTGAGAAGTTTTTTTAAATATTGTTTAATAGAAGAAATTGTAAAAATAGACCCAGCAGCGTTATTGGAAGCTCCCAAAAGTATGCGTAAGCTTCCTGATACACTTTCGTTTGAAGAGATAGAACAAATTATTGCAGCAATAGACCTTAGTAAGCCTGAGGGAGAAAGAAACAAAGCTATTATTGAAACACTATATAGCTGTGGATTACGGGTGAGTGAGTTGGTAAATTTAAAAATAAGCAATCTTCACATTGATGTGGGCTACATAAGAGTAACGGGTAAGGGGAACAAAGAAAGATTGATTCCAATAGGGAAAGATGCAGTAAAATACATAACCTTATATAAAGATAATATTCGTAATCATATTGTAATTAAAAAAGGAGAAGAAGATTTGCTTTTTTTAAACAGACGTGGCTCAAGACTTAGCAGAATAATGATATTTTTAATATTAAAAGAACTGGCTAAAAAAGCAGGAATTACTAAAAGTATTTCACCACATACATTTAGACATTCGTTTGCTACGCACTTAGTAGAGGGTGGTGCAGATTTACGTGCTGTACAAGAAATGTTGGGCCACGAAAGCATTACTACTACAGAGATTTACACCCATTTAGATAGGGAGTTTTTGAGAACTACATTACACCAATTTCATCCTGCTTTTAGATAGAAACTAAGAACATTAACCAAAAATAATCGTTGATAAGTAACTTAGTAAAAGAAGAATTCTAAGAAATAATTACATCTGGATTTGAAGAAAAATCTGACCTACCAACACGCCTGCGATAGTTTTTAAATAGACTTTGCCAACGAAGCTGCAACACACCAAGTATGCCTTCTTTTACTATTCCCTTATTCATTTTGCTAGCACCTAATTTTCTATCTTTAAAAGTAATAGGAACCTCTACAATTTTAAAACCAAGTTTCCAACTTGCAAATTTCATTTCTATTTGGAAAGCATATCCTACGAAAGTTATTTTATCGAGATTGATTGTTCTTAACACATTGGCTTTGTAACAAACAAAACCTGCAGTAGGATCTTTTATAGGCATGAACGTTATTATACGAGTATATAAAGATGCTCCTTTTGATAAAGCGATTCGATCAATAGGCCAATTTTCTACTGCACCGCCATTTGTATAGCGAGAACCAACAGCCACATCTGCACCATTTTCACAAGCTTGATAAAGCCTTTCTAGGTCAGTAGGGTTATGCGAAAAATCTGCATCCATTTCAAAAATATATTCATATTTATTTTGTAACGCCCATTTAAAACCGTGAATGTAGGCAGTGCCTAAACCAAGTTTGCCTTTGCGCTCTTCCAAAAATAATTTACCAGGATATGAAGCAAATAAAGATTTTACAATTGAAGCTGTACCATCTGGCGAGCCATCATCTACAATTAATACATGAAAATTTTCTGAAAGATTCATGACTGCATCAATAATTGCAGCAATATTTTCTTTCTCATTGTAAGTAGGTATGATAACAATTTTACTCAATCTATTGGGGTAGTTTTTACAAAAATAATTTATTAAAGGTTATTGCTAAACTATTTTAAATTATTTATTACTTTTTTAGCAAAGTTTTATTAAACAATTCAGTCACTTTCTTCTTTGTATGCATTGGAAAATCTCCTTTCATCATCCAATCATAATACTGAGGTTCTTTCTTAAATACATCTGCAGCTGGCATACCTTTAAATTTTCCAAAATTGAAAACTTCATTGCCTTTATCATCAAAAACAAACCTGCGAGCATAATCTACAATTTTCTCCTCCCCTATACAAGCTAAAATAGATTCAACACTATTGCCCAATTGTTCATATTTTACTAATTGCGCTTCAAAAACCTCAATTGTGGCGTTTATATCAATTTCTGCACTATGGGCATTTTGTAGCGGTTTGTTGCAAAAAAATTCATAGGCAGCTGCAAGTGTTCGAGGTTGCATAGTATAAAATATGTGTTGCACATCTACCATACGCATAGCACTAAGGTCAATATCGATATCTGATCTTAAAAACTCTTCCATTAATAACGGAATATCAAAACGGTTGCTATTATAACCACCAAGATCGCAATTGTCTAAAAATTGCTTTATTTCATTGGCTACTTCTTTAAAAGTAGGAGCATCTTTTACCATTTCGTCAGTAATACCATGTATATCGCTAGAAGATTGCGGAATTGGCATTTGAGGATTAATGATTTTTCGTTTTGATACCCTTGTACCATCTGGCATTAGTTTTACTATTGCAATTTCTACAATTCTATCTTTAGAAAGGTTAACACCAGTAGTTTCCAAATCAATAAAGGCTATTGGACGAATGAGTTGAAGCATCTTATGAGATTGTTTATCTTGTTTTAAATTAATGAAGTGCAATATACATATTTGATAAATGTTTAACTAATTACAATATTTAGTATAAATTTGCGTTTTAGTTTCAAGTAATACTATAGGAAACGAAAAATCAACAAATGAAAAAAATTATCATTGTAGCAATCCTTTTATGTTCACTTTCAGTAATTATTACAAGTTGTGGTACTAGCAGAAGAACTGGTTGTCCGGGTACCGAAGGAATTGTACATTAAAACAGAAAGATGAACTGGAAAGAGATTAAAAATGAAGCTGATTTAGAATCAATCAAAATTGAATCTGCAAACTCTCCGCAGATTATTTTTAAGCATAGTACTAGATGTTCAATAAGCACTATGGCCAAAGGCAGGCTTGAGAGAGCAGAACCCCCGTATGGTATTTCTTTCAATTTTTTAGATTTAATAGCTCATAGAAATATTTCAAATAAAATTGCCAATGATTTTGATGTAGAACATGCATCACCACAAATTCTCATTATAAAAAATGGTGAGTGCATTTATGATGAAAGTCACAATGCAATAAACATGGATGAAATTGTGGAGCAAGTTGCTTAACTTTCCTTACAACGTAAATAATTAATACAGATACATCTAAACGTGAATTTCGAAATAAGTTTAGGTTCCTTTATTATTCACTATATCTAATTTTTTTTCCAAACTCTTAAGTATTTCCAATTGTTTAGCCTGACTGTCAAATAAAATCTTTATTTGTTCTTCTAATAAAAGGTCTACCTTTTGATGTAACGATCGAATTTCCAACTCTGCTTTCAGGTTTATAAGGTAATCGTTTTCACTTCGTTTTCTATCTTTTTCTTCTTTTCTATTTTGGCTCATCATAATGATAGGTGCTTGAATAGCTGCAATACAAGAGAGTATTAGATTCATCAATATAAAAGGATATGGATCAAAGGCTTTTGAGGATACAACCATAGAGTTATAAGCAATCCAAATAAATAGCACTATAAAGAAAGCAATAATAAATGCCCAGCTTCCTCCAAACCTAGCTACTTTGTCAGATACAGATTGCCCTCTGGTCAAAATCTCTGCAGGAGGATTTAATAAATTTTCAATAATTAGACTTTCATCTTCAACTGTCTTTTTTACTATTCCCTCAAGCTTTTTTAATTGATCAGTTTCAGCTTTTAAAATACGCTGAATGTCAGTATTTTTCATTTTCTCCAATAATTAATTATGATAAAAACAATGATTGCAAAAATACCAATTAACGAAACCACAAAAAGTAAATCAGCAATACTTTCAAGGGTATTTTCTTTTTTCAAATCTCTACTTTTCAATGACATAAAGGACAAAACGCTAGAACAAGTTAAAAAAAGTGCAATAACTGAAGTGAATTCATCTATCAAAGAATTTGCTGTTTTATTACTAATATGTAAAGATGTTATTACAAACAAACAAAAACCGAGAAGGTTTGCAGCTGTAGATAATATGTGTTGAGATGTTTTATTTGCCAAAATTATTAGGATTTTAAAGACTTTTTGCTTTACTTCAAGTCTTTGTATTTACTAATTGTAAGATTCCATTTCTTCTACTATTGATAACTATTGTACCATCAGTTTCTGCCAAACAGAAAAAGAATAGGTTCATTATTTTAAAATTTACGTGTACAAGTTTGAATCGTATTAAACGCTATATTTAGAAAGCCTCTGGCGCTTTAACAACTACACTCTTGCTAAGTTGAAACATTTACAAAAATGTGTACATTGTTTATTTTCTTTAAACCTTGTAATTTAGTTTATTACAATTCAAAAGTAAATTTAACTCCTTTTTCCTTTCTCAATGCTGATCAATCAAATATTTAACTGTTAAAAAAACTTTAGCTATTCTATATCATATTATATAGTATTTTTGCTCCGTGAAAAAAGTTGTAGTTATATTTCTTCTGTTTATCTATAGTGCTACCACTATAGGAGCAACGGTGCATCTACATTTTTGCATGGATAAGTTTGTAGGATGGGATTTTAATCTTAACAAAGAAAAAAAATGTGGCAGATGTGGTATGAAAGAATCTACCACCAAAAAAGGATGTTGCAAAGATGAAACCAAGAAATTCAAATTAGACACAGATCATCAAATTTCTGTTACAGATTATTATACAAGTTTAATTAGCACACCGCTACTAATTACTCAAATAGATAATTATAGTTTCCAAATTTTCCCATCAGATAATTTAAAGGAAAGAATAACTCGTCCACCTCCCAATATTGCAAAACAAGATTTGAATGTTTTGTATGGCAATTTCCGTATTTAGAATTTATTTTTTTGTATTAATGTGCAAATTATTGTTTGTGCAATATTCTTATTACTAAAAAATAAAATTTAAAAAATGAA
>JANMFB010000298.1:0-4293 GCA_031377605.1 Ferruginibacter sp. | reverse complement strand
AATAAAATTTAATTGATTGTATTTAATATACTTAGTGACATTTACGGTAAACGGTGTGTATCCTCCAACGTGTAACGCCGCCAACTCTCCATTGATGAAGATGCGGCATTTGTAAAAAACAGCTTCGAAACGCATTCTAACCAATTTATCTTTTGCGTCTTCAGCTAGTTTGAATGCTTTTCTGTACCATCCCTTACCAACAAAATTGTAGCGTATATCGGTACTCCAGCAATGAGGAACGGTTACTTTATCAAACTTGTCGGGCGAAAATGTACTGTCCTTTTCATTGTACTTCCATGGCTGGTCCCACCCCATTGCTTCACCCCTAGATAGAGGGTCTAAAGCAAAACTCCATTCACCATTCATTGAAATTTCCTGTGACTTTGCAGTGAATGATGCAACAATCGTAATGATTAATAATATAAATCGATTTAATTTCATGTTTATAATTAATAGCACCTTACTTCAAACAGCGATGCAGGTGCTGTGCTATCTGAATTGGATATTTTTATTTTTAATTCGGTTACTGTAGCTGGTTTATCAAAGTGAATGGTACGACGGGCCAGGTAATTTCCGGAGATTTCACCAACCAACTCATTGTTGCAATTGTACACTTTCACTTCATCTGCACAAAAAGGCATTTTTGCTTCGGGGTTTAATAATAATACAGATTCTAATGGATGGTCATCGTCAGCATCAAAAAATAATTCTACTTTATTAATAGATTGAATTTCTTGCCAAACTATTTTTATCTGAACATCTTTTTTGTCGTAATCTGCCACCCACGCATTGGTACTTTTTACAGGCCTTTGTACGCCATTTCTCAAGTTTTCTGGAGAAAATGCTTGCAAGGCTGGTTCAATTTTCATGGCTATATTTTTACCATTGGGTCTACGTTGTGGGCACCAGAATTCAAAGGCTTCCACTCCAATATCTCCAGTAGGTTCTTGTTTTCCAAAGTTTGAAACAGCCACATTTATTGAATTGAAAACTGATAGCAAGCCAGTAATTCTTTTTTCACTTATTGCCAATTCTACTTCTTCATTACTCATAAAACATACAAATGCGTATTGCGTTTCATTAAAGGAATGATCAAATTCAATGGTATATTCATTTGAGCCAGAAGTTATCGCTATCTCTTTTTCAGCAATAGTTATATCGGGTGTATGGTTGAATGATTTACTACTAACCCTAAGTTGAATTTTAAGTGTTGTATTTTTTTGAGCTTTAGCCCAAAAGTTTATAGCTGGCATTTTATGATTACCAACTGGCAGCATTTGTGCTGTGGAATATTGCAGTTTTTGCCATTCACCCGATGGAGGAATTTCTGAAAGAGATAACGTTGAAGTTGCTTCAATACGGAGTGCTTTTTGCACAAGGTCATTGGGGTCGTTTAAATTCAATCCGGGAATGTGCTGGCCCGTTTTCATCAGGTCTGTCTGCAATTGGTTGATGTATTGTTCGCCAACGGCTTTGGGGAGTATATTGTATTTTTTACACAAGCTAGCTGCAATGGCCACAGCTTGACCGCCATGTGCACAAGTGGCCATTACCCTTGTAGAACCAAAAGCAACATGAGAGGCGCTGATGATGCGCCCAGCAAGAAAAAGGTTGCTGATATTGCGGCTATAATAACAGCGGTACGGGATGCCATAAACGCCTTTCGAATGCCATTGATTGCATCCCTTCAATTCACTAAATACGCCATCGGCAGGGTGAAGGTCTACACTCCATCCACCAAATGCTACTGCATCTTCAAATGGGGTTTGTTCAATAACATCTTGTTGTTTTATTATGTAATCTCCTTCAAATCTTCTACTCTCTCTTTTGCCTGGTACATGGCCTACCCATTCAAGTGTAAGGTTTTCGGCCTCAGGAAAATTACCTGAGTTTTTAATATAGTCCCACACACCATACACGACTTTCCACAATTGCCATTTTATATTTTCAGTTTCATGTACAGTATCCAATCTACCACCATATTCTATCCACCATAAGCGGCAGCCAATATCTTTTGTATTAAAACTTTTATAACGAGGAATTTCTTTTGAAACGTCTATAGCAAAGGAGGGTGCAACGTATTTTATTTTTTTGCCAGTATCTTTTGAATAGAAATAAATGGAATGCCCTAGCAATTCGCCATATTCGCTGGATGGAGCAAACTTCTCACCAAACTCCTCTTTTGATTCTGCCCCCATTCTGAAAGCTGCACCAGCAAGAAAACCAACAATTCCATCGCCAGATGCATCACAAAATAATGGGGCTTGCAAAATATAAGAAATGGAGTTTTGGGAACAAAATGCTTTTATAGACTGTATCGTATCCGCATCTTTCTTTTCTAGGTCATATACTGCAGTGTTCAATAAAAGCGTAATTTTTTTTTCCAATACCACTTTTTCTAATAGAATGGTATCAAAAATCAATGCATTTCCTTCTGGATTTCTATATGCATTCTCCAATAAAATTTCATTTATAACGCCACCTTCTCTTGCCCATCGGTTATTATTTCCCATGTGAGAGGTAGCGCCCAATACCCACAAACGAACTTCGCTAGATGCATTGCCACCAAGAACTGGTCTGTCTTGTACCAATACAACTTTCATACCTGCTCTTGCAGAAGTTATTGCACAACAAGTGCCAGCAAGACCTCCCCCAATAATAACAAGGTCTGCTTGGATATTTTCAATTTTTAGATCTCTTTTAATAGCTGCTGATGCTGTAATCATTTTTAAAACCCAATTATATTGATGAATGTATTTTTATTAAAAGTCCGGATTTTGGGTTACGTTAGGGTTATTGGCAATTTCCTGAATAGGAATTGGTAATACTTTGTGTTTACTGGGATTAAGACTATCTATAAAATTATAATCAGAGAGCGGCCTATTGAAATAATCTGCAAGAGAAGCTTTGATAGTAGGTACCAATATATCCCAACGTTTTAAGTCAAACCAACGCATACATTCAAATGAAAATTCTCTGCGTCTTTCTTGTCTTAATTTTGTACGTAAATCTGCTTGATCTGTATAAGTAAGTGGAAGCAAGGAAATGCCCCCATGTGTTCTTCTTACATTGTTAATAATTGCTAAAGCAGCATCCAGGTTGGTAGTGCCTCCAATTTCTGTTAATGCCTCTGCGGTCATCATTAATACATCGGAATAGCGTAATAAAATCAGATCATCACTTGCATCATTATTATCGGGAGAGTTGTATTTATTCACTAGTGAACTGGCTACACCAGATAAAGCAAAATTACTTACCGTAACATTTCTTCTGCTATCGCCAGTTTCGTAAACCCTTCGAGCCAAATTAGCATCTGTAGCAAAATCTTTTGAAGGTCTGCTGTATGAAAAAGATCTAAAAGTCCATCCCATACGAGTAAAAGCTTGCAAACTGTTGGCTAAACCACTGGTTCCCCTAATAAAATATATGCGTTCTTTATCTACTTGCTTTGTACCAAGGGTTGGTGTAAATATGTTTGCAAACACAGGGTTGATGTCAATATTATACTTTGCTTTGTTATTTATAAGGTCTTTTAATTCATCTATTGCTAATTGATAACCTGTGGGATCGTTTAATGGAAAGCCAGCCATGGTTAGATAAACTTTTCCCAACAAGGCTTTAGCAGCGGCAACAGTAACTCTTCCGCCATTGCTAGAATTATACCCATAACTGCTGTCTAAATTTGCTTTAGCATACAGTAAATCATTTATGACTGAATCATATACTACCCTAGTAGCTGTACGTATAGGATAAACGTTTCCTAAAGTTACATCTGCAGGTTGCATCATTAAAGGAATATTGCCAAACATTTGAACCAGTCTGAAATGATAAAAAGCCCTAAAGAACTTAGCCTGTGCTTGTGCCAATCTTATTGTTTTGGGGCTGGATTTTGAGCTATCAACTGCAAATTTTATTACGTTATTTGCCCTGTTAATAACAGAATAAGATCTACTCCAAGCACCACCAATTACTGAGTTGGCAGAGGTATAAGTCATTATATCTAGTTGTGAACGCTCCGCCACAAAGTTGGTATTTATAGAGTAAGAACCATCATCAGAAATTTGCTCTAGGGGAAACATAAGAGGTAAGCCACTGCTTGCTTCAAACCTTGCAGCATTATAAATACCATCTACACTTGCCTCTATATCTGCCTCTGTAATATAGAAGGTACTATTGGTAACTTGGTCTTTAGGAATTTCTTCTAAAAACTTTTTGCAAGAACTAATGACGATTACCAATATTAATAATAAAAAAATATTCTTTTTCATATGTTGTAATTTTTATGCTGTTATA
>JANMFB010000188.1:0-8350 GCA_031377605.1 Ferruginibacter sp. | reverse complement strand
TCCTTTTTTATATTGCTTTTAAGAAGAGTTTTTCAGTGCCCTCAAAAGTACAAGGAAGCCTCTTTTTATTCGTATCCCTGATGGAGAAAAATTTCATACAGACGACTTTCGGAGCTTAGAAAATCGTTTTGAGACCTCCTCAAGTATAATATGTTAGGCTATCTTAATTAATGTATAGTTTATAGTTTCCGGATATTGTATTACCTCCTTTCTTATCCCACACTTTGAAATTTACATTTACATATTTCTTTTTATTATCCATTTTTGTAATCACAGCTTTTATGGTGATATAATTTGCATCTGTTTCTTTAACACCAGTTGTTTCATAAGACTTAAACAAATCTTCACTTTTTAAAACTTCATAGCCATCACTCAAAGTGATTCTCTCTGTTGCTCCTATGTATGCCATGCCATCTTCCAGTTTCCATCCGCCATCTAGCTCAAGTATTAAATTCACATTTTGATTTAAATCTACTTTATTTGTAGCTGGTACAGCCGTATTATCATCAAAATATAAACCAGCGCTTTTTATGGTAAAGCCATCATTATTTAAAACAATATTATTTTTAATGTTGTTTTTTATATTAGTACCATTTTTAAATGAAGGAATAATTTTTGCTTCTACAGAAGGATTTGCAGCCATTAAATTGGAAACCAAACAACCGTACCATTTTTTTTCTTTCTTATTAAAAAACCACCAAATACCATTTGAAAAACTAAAATTAAAATTCATTTCTAGTGTAATTTCTTTTGGTATAGCATAGTAAGTTTTATTTTGTAATCCAGTTTGTTGGTCATACAATTCAATCTTACGTTCTGTTACATTCAGTATTGCCCACTCAGATTTTGGCATGCCTGTATACTGTACTACCGAATAATTTCTAGAATCCCATTTGGTAGCTTCCATGTCTTCAGTTTCCATTTTACTAACATCGTCTTTTGTTTTGCAACCTACATGTAGTTTTGTACTACTATTTGTGGAGAGACCAGTTTTAGCATTGTATTTTTCAATATAGTAAGTAGGAGATAAATATGCAATTGTGTTATTTGCCACGTATACGCCAACACTTTGGTCATCAGGCTGGTTTTTGCCCTCTAGGTCTATTGTTTTATTTGCAACTTGACCATTAGTTTCTAGCTCCAAATGCCCAATACCAGCAGCACTATAGCAATTAAACTCTATTCGTTTACTTGTTGGGTTATACCAAATACCTCTAATGTCAAAGTCGGTTATTAAATCATCCTGTAATGATTTTCCTGTTGCATCAAAAACGCCCATTGCATAAGAGGCATTGCCAGCATAGGCTGCATAATATTTTTTTTGAATTGGATTCCATGCAACTGATGCCCCGTTGTTACCATCTTCTGGCATGTTGAGTATAATTGTTTGTTTTAATAATTTTTGTGCTGTTGCCAGAAAGATAAAAAGGGTTAAAAAACTGCTTAATAAAATAAACTTTTTCATATTGTTAGTTTTATGGTAAATTATAGTTCATTTTGGTTTATTGGTGCACCCCAAAAGTAAAAGCTAGAGGAATATACAATAAAAAGTACTTTATTTAAAACTCAGTTGAGCATTAAAGTTTAGTACTATTAATTTAAACCTTGTTAGAATTACTAAATCAATAGCCCATTCAGCGTTCCTCCATTTTGTTCCTATTGTAGGAGTGTATATTTTAGTATATGCTAAATCACAATTATAGAAAGGTACAAAGAATACTCTATTTTTGGTTTTTTGAATAAAAACAGTAAATCTTGTGGACCGAAATGATCATTACTCCCCAGGATGATAAACGCTCTCCGCATTTTTGTAAACATCTTTTTTATCCAACGTCATTCTCTTTGTTTGTTGTTTCAAATACATAGGTACTTGGTCGTTAAAATGCTTACTTTCTGGATGAGTACTTGCGCCATACATATTTACAGATTCTATGTATGGCAAACCAGTAGATGGGAATTTAATAAACATGATTAAGCCATCGCCACCAATAGATTTTAGCATACCATCTTTGTAAGGAGCGGTCCATTGTGGAGATAATAAATCTTGAAAACCCCATAACGGATAATCCTTATTACCACGAACAAGTTTTTGCAAATCACCTAATACAATTTCTTTATTTGGAAAATACTTGGTTAGATAATTATCAATGTATTCATAAGTGTTTATCGCTTCTTGTTTTGTTATGTATCTCGCAGGTTGCCCTTGTAAGGCTTTGTTTAAATGAATATAAGCTAGTAGAAACAATGCGGCGCCTTTACTTTCCGCCTCTCCCGTTTTGTCCCAGGCGTTTAGAGAAGTAATATATTTTTCAAACTGTGGAAACTCCTCTTTGCTTAGCATAAATAGGGAATCTATGTTGTATAAATAGTGTAATGTTTTAGGTAATTGCTTGTCAAATTTTATTTGCTTAAATGCATTAAAACTTATTTTGTCAGTTTTTGGGAAAAGTTCCATTACCCTTACGCTGCGGTTTAGATCATACGCTTCCCATCCGTCTTGCTTTGCATAATTTGTTGGATTTAATTGTGCATCTTTAGCTGTAGCTAAAAAAGAAGAATGATTGGTATTAAATAAAAACCCAGTACTAGGATTTATATATTGAGGCAGTTCGTTTATTTTTCTAAAGTTACTCCACAAAGTATTGGAAGTGTTTCCCGGCAAAGTTTTTTTCCAATTGTAATCATGCGCCCCATCTCTAATGGGCATAAGAGCATTGTTTATGTAAAAAATCGTATCCATATTATCGGCATACATAATATTAAACATAGAAAGCTCTTGCTTGCTAAGAGCTGCATAAAACTCTGTGTAATTTTTTGCCTTATCCATTTGGTACCACTCATCTAGTGCACCTATGCGCATGTTCCCTCCAAGGCGCATTGAAAAATAACCTTGCTTATTTTTCATAGTAGCTCCATACTTGCTCCAATAAATATTTCTTCCAATTCGTATGGGAATCCCTTTTATCCCCAACTTTATTTTTCTTTTTTCTAGATCTAACCACTGTCCATCAAATTTATATTGGTTAGGGTTTCCGGGGTTCATTTCCAGTTGGAATACATCTAACCTGTCACAAAAATTTACTGTATGCGCCCAACCTAAATGTTCATTTACGCCATGCAAAATGCAAGGAGCTCCTGCAAGTAAACCGCCAACAATATTTAATCCTTCTTCGCTACAAAGATGTGCTTCATAAAAGGATTGCGGGCCTGTGTTTGGCTGGTGCGCATTTATTAATAAATAATTTTCATCTGTTGTTGTTTTACTTCTATGTACTGCAAAAGAATTGCTGCCTTTTGTTTCTTGCTGTGGTAAAGCAGGTACGGTGTTGCTAAAAATTTGTAACAATGCTTTGTCTGCTCCATTAAAAATAGTAAGTGCAAAAACGGAGGCAGAAACATATTCTTTCACTGTAACCGTTTTAAGCTTTTTATGCAACAATTCACTAGGATGCGTTTTTGCGAAAGTATTGTAGCCTTGCACATAACCGGTAATTAATTTTAAAAATGCCGGTGTGAGTGTGCTCCATCTTTCTTCGGTAATTTGTTTGCATCTAAATAATTCAAATGCATAATCACCCGCTGCGCCTGCTTTTCCTTTTACTTTCCCCATTACCCCCTTTACTGGCAATAATAATTCTTGCACACTTTTAAAATCATCTTCAGCATTTGCCCATGCAAGTCCATAGGCAACTTCTGCATCAGTTTTGGCAAATATGTGTGGCACACCGAAACTGTCTCTTACTATATCTATATTTTTCGGGTTTATTAATGATGTTTGTGCGTAAGAATTAAATGCTACGACAATTGAAAGGATAGTAAGAAAGCGTTTCATTAGAATATGTTACCATTTATAATTGGTGCTGGGTAAAATTAATGGATTTAGTTGTAAAAAATTTTGCATTTATATAGAATATAAAATTACTATATCTAATATTCTTTTATTGATTTCACTCTTTATTAGCAAACTAAGTATATGTAGCATTACATTAAAAATCAACTTAAACTGTGGAAATAATTTAACGCTCGATAGTACAAGAAACCAAAAATTAATTATTAGTTACATAATTCACACATTTTTTGTTTTGTTTAATGAAATAAGAAATTTTTTAAACTATCACTTTCAGTATGAAAAACCATCAATTAAAATAAAAATAAGTTTTTTTAATCCTCAAAAGAATTTTCCCATACTTTTTCTGGCACGAAATTTTCAGAGAGATATTTACATTAGTAGAAAGCTTATGTAAATTTTAAACACCTAAAACTTAACAATGAAACCAACATTTTTAATTATTGCTGCATCTACTTTACTTTTTTCTTGTAAAAGCAAAGAGTCATCATTGAACAAAGAGCAATCTGTAGTAACCACTGACACTGTAGGACTATATAAATCTAATATTCTAACAGATACGGGTAAGAGTGCGCTTGTAAATGCCGCAAAACCTGTTTCCAAAACTCCACCATTGGCTTACCCGAAGCAAAGAAATAAGAATGTAGGATCTTATGGAACTTCAAGCAATGGCAATAATAATGGCTCTTCCAATAGCAACAATTCTTCTGGTAGCAACGGCACAAACAATACAGTGTATTCAGACCCAGTGCCACGAGATAAAAAAATAAGTAAAGCAGCACAAGGAGCAGCTATAGGAGCTGGTAGCGGCGCAATTATTGGCGCTGTGGTTAGCAAAAACAAAGGTCAAGGTGCAATAATAGGCGGTGTACTAGGTGGTACCGCAGGGTACGCAATTGGTAGAGATGGCGATAAAAGGAGCGGCAGAGTAGCTAGAAAAAGAGCAAGTAGGGCTGCCGCAAATAATTAATTTTTATAGATAAAATTCATATCAGTTAATGCATTGAATAAGTGATTAAAGGTTGAGGGTAAACTCAACTTTTAATCATTTTTTAAGTTATTAAGCTTACACCTTATTCTTTTAATTATTTAAGTGGCTTTAAAAAATTTAATAATTATAAATAGTAATAATTTCAATAGTTGCCCACACGCCCTAAAACTAAACCCTTACACCAAAAATATAACCTAGCTATTCAAATAAGCCCTTTGCTGAGATACCCCAAGTTGTGATTCGAAGCATGGCTTTTAGAATGCCGAATCCACCATTTTTTGAACCTATTATTCGTAAAATAAAAACGAAAATTACTGTAGCAATTTATAGTAAATTAATAAAGTCAATTATTTTAACTAAGTCTTCCTTGTTTTTAAAATTAATTTTTTCCTGCTTAATATATTCCTCAATTTTTGCACCTTCGCTAACAAATAAATTAAGTAAATCTTTTTTTGAAGGTTTAAACTTATACATTTTACCCTCTTTTAAAATGTAATAATCTTTATTACCCTCAAATTTTTTTTCTACGTTGGGTGAGTTATAAGGCCTACTTTCGGATATCGTTTTAAAAACTTTACATAACAGTTTTATTTTACTGCCTGCAACTAGGCCATAAAAAGTATTTTTTGTATAACTATCAATATCGGGAAATCCATTTAGGTATGTTTGCCCTGCTATCTTAAACCATTTTACAGGAATTACGAAGCTCAATAACGTTTCATCTTTTGTATTTTTAAAATACAATACATCATTATAAATGTCGTATTTAAGTGGAACGTCTTCATACTCGTTATCATTACTCAACATTACATTCCCTATCAAAAACTCATCATTTTCAAATGGGGATCCAATTACACCCATAAAGTTAGTTTCTCTAATTACTCTGCCCTGAATGTCACGAAGGTACACCTGTGCTTTACTAGCATTCGTTAAGTAAAGCAATAGCACTAAAGTTGTTAATAATTTCATCGATTTTTATTTTATACAAATTTATTAAAATCTTTCACTAAAAAATTTTTTATTGAAATGCAACATTGTAATGAACAGCTTATTCCGCCTCGGTTAACTACCCAAGCCTCCATCTATATTGGTTTGTAGCCCCTGCGAGGAAGGGTAGCGCTTGGCGATGTGGTGAAATTAGAATTCCTTACGCCCGAAACCGCTGCTTAGCTTTGCACTAAAGATAAATATAACTTACAAATGTTCAACAATGTTTGTCAAGCAGAAACAAAAGCCCAATAATGAAGTAAATGTTCATTAGGCTTCCGTCTGCCACCATATTGCCAAACGCAATTTTAGCTGCCGTTTCAGTCTATCTTATCTTCAATATTTCTTCAAGTGAAAGTCCGCCTTGATTAAATAATTTACTTTCATACTCAACTTTTAATTTGTTTAAAAGCCTTGCCATATTAAAGCCAATTGCGTAAAAATAAGTTGTCTTGCTTGTCATAAACAGCCATTGGTCATTCTCAATATTATATTTTCTATACTGTTCAAATGTTTTGTAGGATGTGTCAGATTTCAATAATCTATAATCTCCACGCTTTGTTGAGAATTTATTGTAAAGGCTGTACTCTACATATCTTGCAGTGCCTTCCATAGTTTCATAACTCTTTTCATAATTAGCAATGTCAAAGTTTAATTTTCGTTTTGTTAGTTTTCTTCGTTCGTCTCTTACTTTAAAAAAAGTATCAATTATGAAATTGGTTTTTAAGCTGTCTTTTTCTATAATCGCTTGAAGTAATAAATTGTTTTCTAATTCAATTTTTTCCTTAAACCAAGAGTTATTTTTATAAATAGACTTTAAACTGTCAGGCTGAATTTGTACTATATTCTTCTCATAGTAATTTAAATAAGCTTGATGTTTATATTGAAAACCGTGAAAATATTCGTGCATTATCATTGTAGTCCATTGTTCTGTTGTCGTTACTTCAGGTATAGTTTTATTGGTTATTTCAAAACTACTACATTTCATAAAAGGGGAATGGTAATTATATTCGTTTGTGGTGTCTCCTAATGTCATTCCTGTCTCCATATGAAATAGAATACTGTCTAAAATATTTTCAGTTTTGAATATTTTTAATTGTCTTGTCTCGTAAACAAGTTTCGAATTAAAAATTGATAAGAATTTTTCAGTCGGATTTACAATGTATGAAGATGTGTCTGTGTAGTAAATTAAAGGAACATCAAACTCTTTATTATTAAAAGTCTTCCAAAAATCTTCTTCAATTGTTTCTTTAAGATTGTATACAAATTCAATTCTGTCATAAATAACTTGGTGATTATTTATTGTCTGCTCTTTGCAAGAACATAAAATAATTGTTAGTATGATAAATGTAAGTTTCCGCATGGTGGTCGTGTGATATGGCAGCTAACATAGGAATATAAGCGAGCAGGCTCTACATATAACAATGGTTACTTTCCTTAAAAGGATATTCGAATGCTATACCTGTTTTATTTTTACATATTGGGTTTAAAAATAGTGCCACTTAGCATCTATTTGTTTGTACATACCAGGAATTTTTTATAACCCTCAAAATTTCTACCACCTTATCAATGCACTCGCCCAAGTAAACCCACTTCCAAAAGCAGCTAAGCAAACCAAGTCACCGTCTTTTATTTTTCCAGTTTCCCATGCTTCGCAGAGTGCAATGGGAATGGAGGCCGCAGTTGTGTTGCCGTACTTTTGAATATTGTTATAAACCCTATCATCACTCAACTTTAATTTTTGTTGTACAAATTGGGCAATACGTAAATTGGCTTGATGAGGAATAAGCATATCAATATCGCCGGTAGTAAGATTATTTTTTTCCAATGCCTCTATAATCACTTCGGGGAATTTTACAACAGCTTTTTTAAAAACAGCTTGCCCATCCATGTAAGGAAAGTTTTGTGCATTGTCTATCATAGCGTGGCTCATAAACATTTCCCCTCTTTCGGCTTCGTCAAAATCTGCTACTGGTTTTTCCATCCAATGGTTTGCATGTGTGCCAGGGTTGTACATGGCAAGTAGCTCTGCACTCTCACCATCGCTGTGTAAGTGCGTACTTAAGATGCCAAGAGTTGTGGTTGGTTGTAAAACAACTGCCCCTGCACCATCCCCAAAAATTACAGAAATATTTCTTCCTCTTGTAGTAAAGTCTAAACCAAAGGAATGTTTCTCACTTCCAACTACCAAAATATTTTTATACATGCCGGTTTTTATAAATTGATCTGCTACAGAGAGTGCATATACAAAACCACTACATTGATTGCGAATGTCCAATGCACCAACTTCTTTCATCTTCATCGCTCGTTGTAATAACACGCCACATCCAGGAAAATAATAATCGGGGCTGAGGGTTGCAAAAATGATGAAGTCTATATCTTGAGCAGTAATTCCTGCTCGTTCTATTGCTATCTCTGCTGCCACAACTCCCATAGTAGTAGTGGTTTCCTGGGTGCGGTGGGCATATCTTCTTTCTTTTATTCCTGTTCGTTCTTGTATCCATTCGTCGCTGGTTTCTATAAAT
>JANMFB010000185.1:0-6446 GCA_031377605.1 Ferruginibacter sp. | reverse complement strand
GGGCCCGTATGTCGCCTGCGTCAGGAAGCGCGCCGCGTCACGCGGGCTGGGAGTGCCCGTCGGCAACGGCGGCGGGGGGGGCGGGGGGGTAAAAGTTTGT
This sequence comes from Ferruginibacter sp., assembly GCA_031377605.1. Taxonomy (GTDB): domain Bacteria; phylum Bacteroidota; class Bacteroidia; order Chitinophagales; family Chitinophagaceae; genus Ferruginibacter. The sequence goes on along the minus strand of JANMFB010000185.1, from coordinate 6,346 downwards.
GAACCGTTCGCCAGGCGATAATGCCCGCGAATCTCGCCGCTCGGAAAACGCGACGAGTGAATGTTGACGTAAAGCCTGCCCGTCTTGAGCGCCGCCACCAGTTGCGCGACCGTCACCGTGCCGACATCGCTAAACGTCCAGACAAACGCGCCATCGGCTTCGCGCGGCGAATCGTCCAGGTCAAAAAGAATCTGTCCGCTCTTGCCCGGATCAGCCGGGCCATGCACATGCGCGGCCATCTGTGGCGTCGTCAAATTGGTGTAACTGAATTTCAGCTTGGCCGTTTTTTCGTCCGCACTTAACAACAGGGTTGAAACGCCCGATCCGCTTGATTGCGCCTGGCCTTCGGGCGTGAGCGAAGCGATAAACAACGTCGGGTCTACATTGCTGCTCGGTGTGGCAGAAACCGGAGCCGTACTGGCTGATTCCATGCCGCACAGTTCGGCGCTGACTTTGTAAAAATACGTCGTGCCGTTTGTCAGCCCCGTGTCAGTGAAACTGGCAACGGTCGGCGTCGCCGCTACCGTATAAGTGCCGTTGCTGCTGGTGGCGCGTTGCACTTTGTAACGCGTCGCGCCTGCCACGGGCGACCACGTCAACGCGACTTCGCCCGCGCCCCCCGCTGCCACCAACCCCGCAGGCATCGTGGCAGTCAGAGCTTGCACCCCAATTTCAACCACGTTGGCGTTCTTGCCGTCGGCCACCAGTGCGACCTGCATTGTGCCGCAACCTGAAAGCGTACGCGGCACGCGCAGGTTAATTTGATCTACGCCTGCGAAGCCGCTGGCGACCACAGCTAATACATCGGCGGTTACGTTATTGATTTTGGCAGTAACCGGCGAAGCAAAACGACGAAAGCCCGTTCCATACAAAACCAAATAAACTGATTCTCCCTCTGGCCCCAAACTTACCAGCACCGGCATGAACCTGCCTGCCGTAGTTTCAAAGCGCCCGACAGATTCATAGCTTTGCGCGTTGTTAGCCTTTACGCGCAGATAAACCGCCGCTGCCAATCCACGACCATTGGCGTTTGCCGTGAAAAGCCCCGGCGCAACACTGGTAATCGTCAATGTGCCACTCGCCTTTACCGTCGAGTCGTTGCGCACGGTCAACGTGGCGCGTCCGGCTGCCGTGTCTTTGGGGACCAAAAAGTTAATTTGTGAAGGGGAAACGAAAAACAAAGGAGCTTCGCGCTCGACGCCTGCGCTATCGCGCACCAGCACCTGTGCGTCGCCCAACGTTGTAGGCAAAGGCAGTGATGCAGCTACGGACGTTTGCATCGTCATTTGAGTACCGAACGCCGCCGCGATGGATTCCGGCGCGCAAGCTGTATTGTCGTAACTCGCCGCTGAAACCGCTGAAACTGTCGTTTGCGCCTGCACCAATATGGCGTTGCCCAAAACCAACAGGAACAAACAACAGCTCCATTTTTCCAAGCCAGAGCTAACTAACCAATTGCGTTTCCATAAAACCACCGGGTCTGTATGTAATTTTTCCTGCAAGTAATTCTGAATCTACGTGTAATCCAAAAATAACATCTACACGAGGATTTTCCATTACACCTTCTTGTACCATTAATTTTGCGCCACCTTCTTCTCCTGCAGGTGCACCTTCTTCTGCCGGTTGAAAAATAAATTTCACTGTTCCTCGCAATTGTTTTCTCATACCTGCAAGCACTTCTGCTACACCCATAAGCATGGCGGTATGCGCATCGTGACCACAAGCATGCATTACGCTTACTTGGCTTCCATTATACATTGTTTTTACTTTTGAGGCAAAAGAAACGTTTACTCTTTCTTCCACCGGCAAGGCATCCATATCTGCACGCAATGCAATTACAGGCCCAGGCATATCTCCCTTTAAAATTCCAACTACCCCAGTTTTAGCCACCCCTGTTTTTACTTCTATGCCCAAAGATTGTAAATGTTTTGCTACAATGCCTGCAGTTCTTGTTTCACTATTTCCTAATTCGGGATTTTGATGAAAATCTCTTCTCCAGTCTATTACTTTTTGTTCTATTTTATCTCCTGCTAATTTTGCTGTTGTTTGTAAAGTTTGTTTTTGAGCAATAATGTTCGAAGTGCAAAATAATAATACAATTAATCCTGATTTTTTCATGTGCATTTTTTATTAATAATCCTAAAAAAATATTTTATAATCTTCGCTAAGTTCTTCTATTCAACTCTTAAACAAACTTCAACGACTTTCAACCCTCTCTACTCCACATCATACCTATCTACCCTTTCAATTCCTCTAAGTGCAAGCAACGCAACTACAAGGTTTTCTAATTCATCTTTATCATGTACAAAAACTTTTACATTGCCTTCAAAAATCCCATCCTTAGCTTCTATCGTCATAGCAGAAATATTAAATTTCATTTCTCCACTTATGAGGTTTGTGATTTTATGTATTACACCTACATCATCTAAGCCAATAATTTTTAAACCCGTTAGGAATGATATCTCTTTGTTTTTTGCCCACTTTGTTTTTACTACTCTATGGCTATAATTTGCAAGCAGCCTTGTGGCATTGCTACAGTTAGTTCTGTGTATTTTTAAACCTTCCCCTGTTGTTACAAATCCAAACACATCATCTCCCGGTATTGGGTTGCAACATTTGGCAAGCGTGTACATTATCTTATCACTGCTTTCGCCAAAAATAATAAGTTCTGTATCTTTTTTGCTCGGCGTTTTATTATTAGGATCATAAGCAGGTTTGTCTTCTGCTATTTTTATTGGTTTTGGTGCAATTATTTTATCGCCGTGTACGGTAAAATCTTTTAGCTCTTTTAAATCTATTTTTTTTGTGGCTATTTCGTATAATAAATCTAGTGTACTGTTTATTTTATAAAACTGGCAAAGCTCTTCCATATTATTAGGACTCATTGCAGCACCCATTCCCTCTATCTTTTTTTGCAACATATATTTTCCATCATCTGCAATAACTCTTTTCTCTTCTTTGAGTGTGTCTTTTATTTTTGCCTTTGCCTTACTTGTTACAACAAAATTTAACCATTCAGGATTTGGTTTTTGTTTGGCACTTGTAATAATTTCTATTTGGTCACCACTTTTTAGTTTATAACTTATGGGGACCAACTTATGGTTCACTTTTGCACCAATACATTTGCTTCCAACTGCTGTATGCACACTAAATGCAAAGTCGAGAGCAGTTGCACCCAATGGCAACATTTTCACATCGCCTTTTGGTGTATAGATATAAATTTCTTCTGCAAGAAAAGATGTTTTAAAATCTTGTAAAAAGTCTAAGGAATCACTTTCGTTATTAGCTATCGTTTCTCTTATTTGTTGAAACCATTGGTCAAATCTGCTTTCTTCAGTTGTGCCTTCTTTGTATTTCCAATGAGCAGCCAAACCTTTTTCTGCAATATCGTTCATACGTTTGGTACGTATTTGTACCTCTACCCATTTACCTTGAGGGCCCATTACGGTTGTATGTAGCGCCTCATAGCCATTACTTTTTGGATTGCTAAGCCAGTCTCTAAGCCTTTCGGGGCTTGGGTTGTAAGCATCAGTAATAATACTATAAACTTTCCAGCACTCTTCCTTTTCTTTTGCTGGCTCGGCATTTACCAATATTCTAATAGCAAACAAATCATATACTTCTTCAAACGAAACCCCTTTCTTTTTTATCTTATTCCAAATAGAGTGTATGCTTTTTGGCCGGCCATAAATCTCAAAATCGAAACCAGTTTTTTCTAATTTTTCTTTTATTGGTTTTATAAAATCGTTAATATATTTAGTTCGCTCTTTTTTACTGTCTTGTAGTTTTTGAGCAATAAACTTAAATGTATCTGGCTCCATGTATTTCATGGACAAATCTTCCATTTCGGTTTTTATATTGTACAAGCCCATGCGATGTGCAAGTGGCGCATATACATAAATTGTTTCACTACTTATTTTCAATTGCTTATCCCGCTTCATGCTATCCATAGTTCGCATGTTGTGAAGCCGATCAGCTAGTTTTATGAGAATAACCCTTGGGTCATCTGTAAGTGTAAGAAGTATTTTTTTAAAATTATCTGCTTGTTGTGAGGAGTTGTTATCCATCACGGTAGATATTTTTGTAAGCCCGTCTACAATTTTTGCAATCTCTGCACCAAATTCTCTTTGAATGTCTTGTAAGGTTATATCTGTATCCTCCACAGTGTCGTGCAGCAAAGCGCAAATGGTACTTCTCACGCCAAGACCTATTTCTTCCACACAAATTTTTGCCACAGCAAGCGGATGCAATATATAAGGCTCACCGCTCTTTCTCCTCATGGTTTTATGGGCATCTACTGCTATTTCAAAAGCAGTACGCAGCAAAACTTTATCGCCAGGTTTAATGTTATGCTTAAGCTCTCGCAGCAATGCCCTGTACTCCCTAAGAATAAGTTTTTTTTCTTCTTCTTCGTTTAGCGTATAGGGTTTTGTTATGTTTTCAACGGTTACATCCATGTATTACGAATATACTGCAAAAATTTTTGCAATAAGGAAATTACTAAGACACAAATTAATGTCCGTAAGTAATCAATTGTTTTTAATATAACTATTAGAGAACTTTGAGTAGACTTGGCAAATGAATAATGAGATTATAGCAATAAATAGCGCAAAATTTCAAATTTGTACTAAAATTCCCTATTTTTGCACCCCAAATGCGGATATGGCGAAATTGGCAGACGCACTAGACTTAGGATCTAGCGCCGCAAGGCATGTAGGTTCGACCCCTATTATCCGCACACATTAACAATCCTTTCGCCCGGCGGAGGGATTTTTTTTAAAAAACACTCCCTTTTAAAAGAGAGCAAAACAACAATAAAATGGCAACAGTAGTTAGAGAAAACATCGGCTTACTAAATGATAAGCTTACCGTAAAACTTACCAAAGAAGATTATTTACCTGCATTTGAAAAAAAGCTAAAAGAATATAGTAAAACAGCAAACATCCCTGGTTTTAGAAAAGGAATGGTACCTACAGGTATGATGAAAAAAATGTATGGCCCTGGAATATTTTCTGATGAAGTGCTTCGTACGATAGAAAAAGAATTATATTCTTATTTAGACAAAGAAAGACCAGATATTTTTGCACAACCTTTACCGCTAGAAGGAGAAATGAGCAAATTGGATATGAACAACCCAAACGATTTTGACTTTTCGTTTGAAATTGGATTGAAACCAGCGTATAGCCTACCCGATTTTGGAAAAGGATCATTTACAAGAAACAATGTAAACGTAACCGACGAAATGGTAAATGAAGAAATTGCTCGTATGCAATTGAAGGCAGGAAAAATGAATGAAAAAGAAGCAGTAGATAGCGAAGAAGATGTAGTAAATGTTTTGTTTACAGAGTCGGATGAAAACTCCATAGAAATTGAAGGAGGAGTAACAAAAGAAAATTCTGTGATCGTAAAATACTTTAATCCAAAAATGCAAAAGCAAATAATGGGCAAAAAGGTTGGAGACAGTTTTGTATTTCAATTGGCAAGCACCTTTGAAGGCGATAAGTTAGAAATGATGTTGCAAGATTTAGGCTTTGCAAAAGATGATGCCGATGCTGCACAAAAATATTTTAAGCTAGATATAAAAACGATTGGTCAAATTGAAAAAAGAGAACTTGAAGAGTCTTTTTTTGAAGAGGTATATCCGGGCAAAGGCATAAAAACAGAAGCCGAATTACAGGCTGGATTGAGGGAAGAATTGGAGAAATATTGGGGCTCACAAACTCGTAACCAATTGCATGACCAGTTGTATCATTATTTATTGGATGAAACAAAACTGGAATTTCCAAAACCATTTCTTACTCGTTGGTTAAAAACAGGTGGCGACAAACAACGTACTCAAGAAGAAGCAGAAGCCGAATATCCTACTTTTGAAGGCCAACTAAAATGGACATTGATAAGCGATCAAATTATTAGAGAAAACAAATTGGAAGTATCGGATGATGAACTTAGAGATAGCATGAGAGAAGAAGTAAGTCGTTACTTTGGACAAATGAATATGGGACAAGATATGAGCTGGTTGGAAAGCTACATAGATAGAATGATGAAAGATGAAAAACAAGTTGATACCGTTTATCGTCGTTTGATTACAGAGAAACTGTTTGGATGGGTAGAATCGCAAAGCAAGCCTAAAGAGAAAATAGTAACGGTAGATGAGTTGATGGCTACACAGCATAACCACAAACACTAAAAATAAATTTTAGAAAAGGAGGAGGTCTCAAAACGATTTTCTAAGCTCCGAAAGTCGTCTGTATGAAATTTTTCTCCATCAGGGATACGAATAAAAAGAGGCTTCCTTGTACTTTTGAGGGCACTGAAAAACTCTTCTTAAAAGCAATATAAAAAAGGA
>JANMFB010000046.1:0-4343 GCA_031377605.1 Ferruginibacter sp. | reverse complement strand
CAAAACCATTTACAAGTGTTGTTACTTTTTCTTCTATATCGGCATCTATTTCTCCAGCAGTGTATGCAAGTTTTTGTAAAACTTCATATGCTTCCCATAAGCGTTTCAAACCTTTTTCTGAAGCTTGCAAAGCCTCGTTGCTAAAATCCAATGTGCTACGGTACTGCGTTTGCAACATAAAGAATTTTACCGTCATTGGGTTATATGCTTTATCCAAAAGAGGGTGTGAGCCGGTAAATAATTCATGTGGTAAAAAACCATTGCCCAACGATTTGCTCATGCGGGTACCATTTACCGTAAGCATATTTGTATGCATCCATATTTGTGCAGGGCTTTCATGAAAGCATGCTTCATTTTGTGCAATTTCATTTGTGTGATGTGTGGCTGCTAAATCCATACCTCCACCATGTAAGTCAAACCTTTTGCCCAAATATTTGTTGCTCATAGCAGAACATTCGATATGCCAGCCTGGAAACCCCATTCCCCAAGGGCTAGGCCATTGCATTAAATGTTCTGGTTTTGCTTTTATCCAAAGGGCAAAATCTAATCGTCCTTTTTTCTCATCTTGTCCACCAAGGTCTCTGGTACCTTCTAATAAATCTTCCAGTTTTCTATTTGTAAGAATACCATAAGGCTTTTCCTTGTTGTATTTTTCTACATCAAAATAAATAGTTCCTTCTACCTCATAAGCATAACCATTTTTAATTATTTCTTGGGTCATGGCTATTTGTTCGCTTATATGGCCTGTAGCGGTAGGTTCAATGGTGGGAGGCAGTGTGTTAAAAAGTTGCATCACATTTCTAAAACCTAAAGTGTAACGTTGTACTATCTCCATTGGTTCTAGCTGTTCTAACCTAGCTTTTTTGCTAAACTTATCATCTCCAGCATCTCTATCACCTTCTAAATGTCCTGCATCTGTAATATTGCGGACATAACGTACTTTATAGTCTAAATATAATAAGTAACGATATATAACATCGAAAGAAATGAAAGTGCGGCAATTACCAAGATGTACATCACTATAAACTGTAGGCCCACAAACGTACATTCCTACATGACCAGGATTAAGTGGTGTGAATAACTCTTTTTTCCTAGTAAGCGTGTTATAAATTTCTAAAGCCATTATATCATTTTAAACTGTAGGCAAATATATTTTAATAAAAATTGTAAAGCAAGGAAAAAGATGATTTACCTCAAAGCCTATAAATTATAAAAATTAGGTCTTAAATAAAAAATAACTTTATTTAGAACCCTTATTCAAAAAGGCTTACATATTATTGGCAGAAATTTATTTATTCAAACTCATATCTGCTATAATGGGAAAGTGATCGCTTAATTTTTTCTTTACTCTTACATATTGCCCTATGGTAAAACTTTTATCAGCAAAAATATTATCAATGCGTAAAGTAGGAGAAATACCAGAAAATGTTCTCCCAATCGCACTGCCTTTTTCGGTAAACCCATTTTGCAAACCTTTACCAATGGTATAATAGGCATAACTATTGGGCACGTCATTAAAATCTCCACAAACTACTACAGGGTAATTACTCATATTAATTTCTTGCTTTATAGCTTCACTTTGAGTTTGTCTTTTTATAAACCCAGTTTTCAGTTTAGCAATTATACTTTTAGACTTTTTCAAATCAATATTATTTTTAGTTGTAGCCTCATCTATATATGCAAGATTTTCATTAGTAAATCTCAATGATTGTAAATGCAAATTAAAAACACGTATCGTATCTTTCCCTTTTAAAATATCAACAAACTCAAAAGTATTTTCATAAGTACGTGGTATCTCAAAAATATCTTGCTTATTTAATATTGGATACTTGCTAAAGATTATTTTCCCAAAATGATGCTTGCCATCAAAATCATCTTTAGATTCATAACAATAATGATAATTTTTAAAATTTAATATTTTAGCGATTGTTGGAATATAATTTATTGCAGTAGAATCTTTGTCAGACCCTACTACTTCTTGAAAGCAAGCCACATCCGGATTGTACTCATTTATTAAATCTAACATTTGCTGCTTTTTCTCGGGATTATTTTTATGCTCCAAAATACAGAAATGTTCTACATTCCAGCTCATTACCCTAAGTGAATTTTTATTCTTTTCAAGTGTAAAATTTGATGACAATTTAAATTTAAACAATTCACCTATGGGCTTCAATGCAAGCAAAATAGCAACAATACTTATTAGCATTAATTTCCTTTTTGCAATGAACCAAAATAAAATAAATAAAAGAAGAACCGCTAATAAATACGGAGCAGCTAAAGCAAAGAAGCCTAAAATCCAAAAGGTTTTTGGATTGAACAAACCTGCATAACAACCAAACAAAAAGACAATAGCCAATACGATGTTGAATATCGCTATTGAACTTTTGGTAAATCTTCTAAATAAGCTTTTTGGCATAAATTAAAGATAATACATAGTTTAAAGATGCTACTCAGTAAATTTATAAAAGGTAAAATTTAATATGAAACTAAGTTGCGTTAATAACAATTATATCAACATCTAGTCCAATTGACTTTCGGTATAATACCGCTTTATTAGTCGTTTAGGCCAATGCAATTCCACTATTACGAATACTTAGAGGTTATAACATTCCTAGCAAAAAGATATTAAAAGAAAAAGCGATTGAAAAATTATCACAATCGCTTTTCATATTTTGGCTAAGCCTATAATTCCTCATCCTTAGATGCTTTTTGCAAAAAATCTTTTTCCTCATCTGTAAGAAAGTGATACCCTTTTTGATTTATTTTATCCAAAATTTCATCAACTCTTTTTTGAGTTACATTACTCGTTTTAGTGAACGGTTTTCTATCCCCTGTATTATAGTAAACTTTGTTTTGTTTCTCCTCCGGTTTTATTTCTTTTGGGTCAAATAAATGCAAGCAATAATTGTAAAATTTATTCATCCATATACTACCATCTTTTCCTCTACGCATAAGCACTACAAATAAAAAGCCCGCTAGTGCCCCACCTAAATGAGATAAACTATAAGCAGCATTCATACTTGCTACACCTGCAAAATCTATTAAAATATAAATGCCTGTTAGCACCCAAATTGGGATACCATTTCTTATTTGTGTAAAAAACCGATATTCAGGCGCAAGCGTTGTGGTAGCAACAGCAACAGCCAACACGCCTGCATTGGCGCCCAACAAACCTGCAGACTCGCGGAAAGAAGCAATAGGCGGTATAGCATAATTTGCAATAAAGAAAAATACTGCTCCAAGCAATCCTCCATAAATATAAATTGGAATCAATTTATTGTTGCCAGCTATCTGTTGCAAAATATAACCAAATGACCACAACCAAATCATATTTGTAATTGCTCTGATAATACCTCCAGCGCCTGTTGCACTGTAAGGAGAATCACTAAACATGTAAGTAAGTATCGTCCAAGGGCGAGTGGAAAATTTTACCAGGCTAGCAGGCAATTCAACCCATTGTACAATATTGTTATAAAAATCAATAGGCGTTCTTGCGCCTACAAAAAAACCAACTTGTATGGTAAGTAATACCAATACAAAGATTGTATTGATGGAAAACAATGCCATAAGTGCATTACCATCTGCTCCAAAAAGAAGTCTGCTCCTTCTTGGCTTTCTATAATCTTGCCTGTGAAAGCGGTCCGATTCTCCCATACTGTTTTATTTTATTGCAAAATTACAAATAGCTTACTAGAGAATGCTCAATTAAAGAAAAATCAATTAAACCTTTTGAAGCTTTCAATGGTAGAATCTACGTTAATTTCTATATTTTAGGCTTCATTTTAAGCTAAAATTAAATGTAACAATTACCATACTTTTATTTAACCAATTTTTACAACAATAAATAGTTATGTGATGCAGCCATCCATTTATTAAGCGCTTAAAAGCCCGAAAACATCCATTTGCTAATTTGATTTCTTAGTGTTTTTTTTTATTCTTAACAACTTTTGAAAATCAAAATATACGTATTGCTCTTCATGCTAATAAAATGTCTTTTTGTTGGTTTTGTTCCAATAGAGCACCAATAAAAAACCTACTAGGGCACCACCAAGATGAGCAAAATGACCTACATTATCACCTGCACTATAACTAAATCCACCAAATAAATCCAACAAAATAAACCCAGGGATTAAATATTTAGCTTTTATGGGAACGGGGATAAACATTAGCATTAATTCTGTATTAGGAAACAGAAAAGCAAAGGCAGCTTCTACACCCATAATAGCACCAGATGCACCTAAAGCTGAATATTGCATTTTATAAGCTTCTACAACTGTTGGTATGTTTCCTCCATACGCTAAGGCACTTGGGCTTTTTGCAAATTGGGCTGCACTAAAAGGAAT
>JANMFB010000043.1:0-5180 GCA_031377605.1 Ferruginibacter sp. | reverse complement strand
CAGATGACAATTGAAATTGATAATCAACAGTTTTGACAATAAATTCATTCGAAATCATTCCAACCAAATTGAGCGCATAAATTATGGTAAAAAAGACTAATAATATATTGGCCATAATAAAATAAATGGCTGGTTTATATAAGAGATATATGTTTACAGATATTAACAAGAAGGTAATTTTAGTAAACGACAGTACCTCCAAAACAATGATTTTATTGTAGTCCAATTTTATGAAAAAAAAATCCTTGCTACTGGCCAGTTTAAAAGACCCATGTATTATCAGTTAAGGAAAGATGAGGGTGTAAAAGCACTACTAAAATTCAGTGGAGGATTAAATGCTAATGCCCTTGCATCTAATTTAAAAATTTTTGAAAATAAGAATGAGAATCAAACTATACGAGATGTAAATGCAACCGCAATATTAAAACTACCTGATCAAGATTCTCCCTTGAAAGATGGAGATATGGTAAAGGCAGATTTGATAAGAACAGGTATAATAAACAAAGTAGAAATCAAAGGAGAAATCAAATATCCCAATACTTACGAATTCAGGGAAGGCGATCGTTTGTTCGATATTATAAATAGGGCTGGAGGTATCACAAAAAACACCTTCTTGCAAAGAGCCTATATATTTAGAAATGCAGGGGACTCTACAAGCCTTCAATCTGACAAATTGGAAGTAGATCTTACAGATATCAACAATAATGAAATTGGTAGTAAAAACAATATTAAACTCATGCCAAATGATGTTATTCAATTATTTGGTAGTTATGAATTTACAGATCCAGTTTTTGTAGAAATATATGGAGAGATAAGAAAACAAGGTAAGGTAAGAAAATATGGTAGAATGACTTTACAAGATCTTATTTATCTTTCGGGGGGGCTAAAACAGTCAGCTGAGTTTGGCCGTTTGGAAATCTCTAGTATTGTAGATATTGACTCTGCAAAACAAGGATTAAAGCCCACAAGAACTATTGTAAAACAATATTCAATTTCTTCTAACTTAGAACTTGATTCAAGTTCTGCACTAATACTATTAAAACCATATGATCAAGTTTTCGTGAGAAAAAATCCAACTTTTGAACTTCAGCAAAATGTTGAATTATCAGGATTAATTAAATATCCCGGTTTGTATCCTAGATTAGATAAGTATGAAAAACTATCTTCTTACATTGCACGTGCAGGAGGATTTAAGGAAAATGCAGATTTATCAGGAGCAGTACTGTTTAGGCGCAATACCGAAAATATACGAGAAAGAGCAATTGGATCATTATTGAAAGACAGTCTAGGTAATCCAATTATTTCTTCAAATGATTACGTTAGTATAGACTTATATAAAGCGCTTAAGTACAAAAACTCTAAATTCGATATAATACTACAAAAAGATGATAAAATTTTTATCCCTGAAATTAATCCTTTTGTAACAATTAGAGGAATAGTACAATCTCCTCTCAGAATTTCTTTTGATAAAGAACATACGAACGTAAGATACTATATAGACAAAGCAGGAGGTTACGGAATAAGGCCTTGGAGAAAAAGAGTTTTTGTGACATATGCCGACGGAAAAAGTAAAAGAACAAAAAATTTCTTATTCTTCCATTTTTATCCAGCAGTAGAACAAGGATCTATTGTTACAATACCAATGAGGCCCGAAGGGCAAGAAGTCACTGATATTGCAAAAACCACTGTAACTTCACTCGTTCCTATCCTGCTTACTGCTATTTTATTAAAGTATATTAAATAAGTTATCGTTTTGACTAGTAATCAACTTACCGTAAATATCATAAAAAGACTAAATAAACTAAAAATATTAATTTTTTTAGGCGGTCTAATTATGGCAGTACTTTTATTTTTTTACTCAAAAAAGATTGCACCTATTTACTCAGTAAAATCTAGTGTATATCCCCTTACTTCAGGTCCAGATAAAACTTCAAGTACCTCAAAGTTAACAGAACTTATTGGAGGTACAGGAGGTGCAAAAAGTCTTTCTGATGAAGCAAATGTAAATATAGAAGAAGTAGCTAAAAGTAAGAAAACAAGAGAAGCAGTTGCAGGAGAAAGAATCCCTGAGTTTGCCAATAAACTTGTTGCAGAAATTTTAATAGACGAAGTAAATAAAAATAGATCTTTTTATGAACCAATACTAGAGAAACCTAAAACAGAAAAAGCATTAATATCTGCTGGTGCTAAAGTATTAAAAGATAACTATTCAGCAAAGTTCAATAAAAATAGTCTATTAGAAATTGTATATTCTCATTCAAATAAAGATTTAATCTCTCCCATTAGTTATATTTTAGTATCAAAAATTTCTGAATTTTATATTGAACTAAAAGTAAAAAAAGCTCAATTTGATTTAGCGTTCACTGAGAAAAAAGTGGATTCTCTTGATAGAGTACTAAATGAAATAGATTCTAGAAGAATTAATTTCAATAACCATACATTGTTTGTAAGAAGTGGGAAAATGAAATATTTGATACCTGAAGAGAATTTAGAAAATGAAAAACTCCAAGTTCTTGCCCAGCGGAATAATGCTGCAGTTAATAGGGAGGAAGCTGCTTGGAGAAAAGAAAAAGCAAGACCCATTATTGAAATATTGGACAAACCGGAAGAGCCTTTTGATGAGCAAAAACCTTCCAAAATTATTTATACCGTAGGAGGATTTGTGTTAGGTTGTGTAATATTCTCTTTATTATTCATTTCAGGTATTATTTATAAATACTTCACCTATCAAATATCTGAGACACTATCTATAAAATCAATTGAACCAGATACCGGCACAGTAGCTGAAATTAAATAATGACGCCTCCTTATTTAATTTGAAGAGCAATCATATTTGCAACTCGTTCTCCATCCATTGCAGCGCTAACTATGCCACCAGCATAACCGGCACCTTCACCGCAAGGATAAAGGTTCGATATTTGAGGGTGTTTTAGATCACCTATATTTCTTGGGATCCGAACAGGACTAGATGTTCTACTTTCCACAGCTACTATTACTGCCTCATTTGTATAATAACCTTCGACCCCATTTCTAGAAGGCATTTTTTCCCCAAATGCTTTAAACCCTTCTGCTAATGAATTGTAAACAAATTCAGGTAAAACTTCCTGAAGCATTACAGAATTTAAACCCGGCAAATAAGAATTAGAAGGAAGAGAATCAGACAACTTTCTTTTTACAAAGTCTTGCATACGCTGAGCAGGTGCAACAAATTTTCCACCTCCTGCATTGTATGCTCTTTGCTCAATCAACTTTTGGAATTTCATGAAAATTAATGGATCATCTTCTGATACTCCCAATGGTTTCATAATGCTAAGAGCATCTTTCATTTCCGTTTGTACAACCATCCCACTATTTGCATAAGGATTGTTTCTTTTAGATGGGCTCCACCCATTAACAACTAACTCTCCATCATCTGTAGCAGCTGGTGCTATTATTCCACCCGGACACATACAAAAAGAAAATACTCCTCTTCCATTAACTTGCTGAACTAAAGAGTAAGACGCAGGCGGCAAATGAATATCTCTTTCTAATGTACAATGATATTGTATTTTATCTATCAAGGCTTGTGGATGTTCAATTCTAACACCTAAAGCAAAAGGCTTTGCTTCTATCAATATCTTTTTTTGATTTAATAGTTCAAACATATCTCTAGCAGAATGACCTGTAGCCAAAATATATGCATCTCCTTTATACAAATTCCCATCGGCAGTTTTTACAGACGCTATTTTTTCATTTTTTATTACAAAGTCAATTACTTTTTTTTCAAATAAAACCTCACCACCAAAATCAATTATAAGTTGATGCATGGCAGTAATGATTTGTGGAAGTTTATTTGTACCAATATGTGGATGTGCATCTGAAGCAATATTTTCCGACGCACCAAAAAGTATAAACAATTTTAAAATCCTCTCGATATCTCCACGCTTATTACTTCTTGTATATAATTTACCATCGCTGTAAGTTCCTGCTCCACCTTCACCAAAACAATAATTACTTTCAGGATTTACTATGCCTTCTTTATTTAACCTAGCTAAGTCTCTTCTTCTTGCTCGTACATCTTTTCCTCTTTCTAAAATGATAGGCTTTATCCCCTGCTCTAACAATGAAAGTGCAGCAAATATTCCAGCCGGTCCTGCACCAATAATAACAACCGACTTTGAGCTATTGACAACCTCTTTAAATTGAAAGATATTGGTATTTAATGGCTGAATAGGTTCATCAATAAACGCATTGACAGTCAAGTTAATAAATACATTTTTTCCTCTTGCATCAATTGACTTTTTAAGCGTTTGAAACCCAGAAATTGAGGATGTTTTTTTGCTTAATGAAGAGGCAATATATTGCTTCACCATGGCATCATCTGCAGCCTCAGAAGGTTGTAATTTGAAAGAGATTTTTTGCTGCATTTAATAGTGCTAGGCCTTATCCTAGAATTTTAATTGATGCGAATTTTGATAAATAGGAATGCACAAATAATCTTGGTTATTATTCTGTGCATTCCAGAATTCAATTTTTAAAAAGGTAAATCATCAGCTGCTTCTTGTGCTGTAAAATTATCCAAAGGCTCCATTGTGCTTGTATCCTTATTTGATGCTTGTGCTGGATTCAACATTTGTTCTATTCGCCAAGCATCCAAATTTGTAATGTAATTTGTCTTACCATCTTTCTCCCACTTGCTTCCCTTAATATTGAAATACACTTTTACGTTATCACCAATATTTACTTTGTCAATAATTTCAGTTTTATCTTGCACACACTGAAATTTTGCATAATTCACAATTGTACGGCCACCAATATCGTCGGTTTTCTCTATAGCAAACTCTCTTGTTTTAAAGGTTTCAGTTCTTTGTACCGTATCATATTTGGCAATTAATTTGCCTACTAATTCGTAACTCATAAAATAGATAATTTTTATTTTCAAAAATAGGCTTAAATCCCGTAAGTTTATTCAATTATACTTCCACTCACAAAACCTGTGGATAACCCGTATTTTTATAGAATTATATTTTACAATATCAATAAATCAAACAAAAAAATATTTTTTATTTTCAAAAATTATTAATTGACATTAATATTTTAAAAAAAATACTAAAAACTAGTCCCAGTAAGGATTTGGGGGTAATTGTAATTTCGGGAGGAACATTTTTTTTACACAAAAAAAATGGATGGGGAAAAGGAAT
>JANMFB010000030.1:0-10396 GCA_031377605.1 Ferruginibacter sp. | reverse complement strand
TGTTTGGTATTCTTTTGTAGCTACTGCTACCGGGCATAGGATTACGCTTACAGGTGTTACTCCAGTAAACGCAATGGGAATTGCCAGCTATAGCGGTACTTGTGCCGCTTTGGTACAAAATGGTTGTAGTATTACGGGGGTTTTAAATTTAACTGGTTTAACAATTGGTACAACATATTTAGTAAGAGTATTTACAACTTCTGCTGTGGTAGGTACAACATCTGCATTCAATATATGTGTGGGTACACCGCCACCGCCACCAGCAAATGATGAGTGTTTAAATGCCATATCAGTTCCAGTAAATCCAGATTTTAACTGTGCTTTAATCACTGCAGGTACTACCATTAGTGCTACACAATCGGCTAATTTACCAGTACCTACTTGTGGTGCTACTGGTATTAATGATGATGTGTGGTATAGTTTTACCACAACGGCTACCTCTACTGCCCATAGAATTACGCTTACGGGTGTAACTCCAGCAAATGCAATGGGTATTCAAGTTTACAGCGGTACTTGTGGGGCACTTGTGCCAATAGGTTGCAGTATTACCGGTGTTTTAAACGTTGCAGGATTAACACCAAGCACAACTTATCTTGTAAGGATATACACCACTTCTGCTACTGCATTTGTAGAGTCTAATTTTAATCTATGTGTTGGTACACCACCACCACCACCAGTAAATGATAATTGTGCAGCGGCTATACCTGCTACTGTAAATCCAAACTATTTATGTGGAGTAGTAACGGCAGGCACAACTACCAGTGCTACTGCATCTACAGGGGTTCCAGCTCCTACTTGTAGTGTTACAGGAGCAGATGATGATGTTTGGTTTTCATTCGTTGCTACAAATGCTTCTCAACGTATTAGCCTTTTAAATATTTCTGGTACCACTACAGCATTAACTTCTATTGTTTACAGTGGTACTTGCCTTGCTTTAACACAGATTAGTTGTAATACAACCAATTTATATAATGTAACAGGCCTTACAATTGGTCAAACATATTATATCAGAATTTTTACCACTACAGCTACTATTGCTCAAGAAACTAATTTTAATTTATGTATAGGTACTCCACCACCTCCTCCAGCAAATGATGAGTGTACGGGTGCTATTTCTTTAACGGTAAATGCTAACCAACTTTGCGGCGTTACAACAGCTGGTACTACTTCTGGTGCCACACAATCGGCTTCTACCCCTACACCTACTTGTAGTCCAGCCAATGGTTGGGATGATGATGTTTGGTACTCATTTGTGGCTACTAGCAATAATCATACAGTTAGTCTATTAAATGTAAGTGGTCTTAGTACCAATATGCTAACAACAGTATATTCTGGCACTTGTGGTAATCTTATTCAAATTGCTTGTGCAAATATAGATCCAAATGTAATAAATTTATCAACTCTTACAGTCGGAAATACTTATTATGTAAGGGTACAAACAGAATTAACAGGTGTAGATGCTAACTTTAGTATTTGCGTTGGCACTCCTGGTCCGGGTGCTGTTTGTAGTTCTGGTGTTCCATTCTGTAGTACATCAGGGGTGTCTTACCCAAGTGTAACAGGACAACCAAGTTTGGGTACAATAGATTGTCTCTTTACAACACCAAATCCAACCTGGTTTTATTTCCAAGTTTCAAGTCCTGGTAATCTAGTACTAAATGTAAGCCAAACAAATACTGTGGGTGTAGGTATTGATGTAGATTATGCGGCTTGGGGACCTTTTACCAGTCAGGCGGCAGGTTGTACATCTATTGCTGCAAACCCCGTTCCAACGGCATCTTGCAGTTATTCTGCTGCTCCTGTAGAAACAATTACATTAAACAATGTGTTAGCAGGTCAATGGTATGTAGTGCTAATAACAAACTTTAATGGTGGTGCTGGAACCATTAGTTTCAATGCCTTGCCAGCAAGCACAGCATCTACAAACTGTAATATTGTTTGTAATACAACAGCAGCAAATAATGGCCCTGTTTGTGTTGGTAGTACATATAATTTAACATCTACTTCTTCCCTTACAGGTACTGTAACTTATGCTTGGTCTGGTCCTAATGGTTTTACGTCAACCGTACAAAATCCAACAGGCATTCCAGCACCAATAACTCCAGGGAATTATGTGTACACAGTAACTGCTACTTCAGGTGCTATTTCATGTTCAGGTTCTACCAATTTATCAGTTGTACCTACACCGCCAGCTCCAATAGTTATTACTCCATTAGTTTATTGCCAAGGGGCTACAGCTCCTGCACTTACAGCAACAGCTTTAACGGGTCATACATTACTATGGTATAGCGCTCCAACGGGAGGTGTGGGAAGTACTACTGCTCCTATTCCATCTACAGCCATATTAGGTACTACCACTTTTTACGTAAGCCAAAGAATTGGTTTGTGTGAAGGACCAAGGGTTCCAATTGTTGTAAACATTGTTGCTACTACTACACCCGCAGTTGTTATCAACAATAGCCCTGTAAGTTATTGCCAAAATACAACTGCTGTATCGCTTTTAACAAATGCAACAGCTGCCACAGGGGCAACTTTGCTTTGGTATACCACTTTAACCGGTGGCACTGGTTCTTCTACCCCAATTGTTCCATCTACGACTGCAGCCGGTACAACTATATATTATGTTAGTCAAATTATAGGTACATGCGAAGGGCCTAGAACGCCAATTACGGTAATTGTTACAGCAACATCGCCTGCTCCAACTGTTGTAACTAATATAAATTATTGCCAAGGTGTAACTCCAGTAGCTTTATCTGCCACAGGAACAAATATTTTATGGTGGGGTACAAATGCAACGGGAGGAACTAGCAGCACAACTGTTCCAATTCCTACAACCACAACTAGTGGTATAACTATTTATTATGTAACACAAAATACAACAGGATGTATTAGTAATCCGAGAACTCCAATAAGTGTAACGGTTACTGCGTTACCTGTGGCTCCCGTAGTTACTAGCCCTGTAACTTATTGTCAAGGTGCAACACCTGTGCAATTATCTGCAACAGGGCCAAACCTTACTTGGTATGCAACAGCAACTGCCCCAACAGGCACTGTAATACCTCCAACACCATCTACAGCCACTGTAGGTAGTGTTACTTATTGGGTTGGCGCAGCAAATGGTATTTGCCAAGGGCCACGGTCTTCTATTACTGTAGTAGTAAACGCAACGCCTTTAGCTCCTACTGTGATTTCACCTGTAAATTATTGCCAAGGTGCAACTGCAGTTGCGCTGAGCGCAACGGGTACAAATTTATTATGGTATACGACTGCAACAGGAGGAATAGGCAGCACTACTGCACCTACACCATTTACTGCAGGTGCAGGTCTTACTCCATATTATGTAAGTTCTACAATAGGAACTTGTGAAGGACCAAGGTCATTGATTAATATAATTGTTAATCCAACTCCAAATGCACCTACCGTTACTTCCCTTATCAATTATTGTCAAGGGGCAACAGCCACTGCTTTAACTGCATCTGGCTCTGGCTTGCTTTGGTATACAACTCCTACCGGTGGAATTGGATCTGCAACAGCTCCTACACCTTTAACAACAGTAGGAGGTACAACAAACTATTACGTTAGTTCTACCAGTAATCCGGGTGGTTGTGAAAGTCCGCGATCTTTGATTACGGTTATTGTAACAGCTTTACCTGCCGCACCTACAGTTTCAACTCCTGTAGTTCTTTGTCAAGATGCCACTCCACTTCAACTAACAGCAACTGGAAATAATTTATTATGGTACACAACTCCTGTGGGTGGAACAGGAAGTACAACTGCTCCAACACCTTCAACCACAACGCCGGGAACTTCAACATTTTATGTAAGCGCTTCTACCTCTGGTGTTGTTTGTGAGGGTCCACGAGCAGCTATAGTTGTTACAATAAATCCTAAACCTTTAGCGCCAACTGTTGTAAGTCCTAGGGCATTTTGCCAAAATGTAAATGCGTTGGCACTTACTGCAACAGGAACAAATTTATTGTGGTATAATGTTGCTACTGGTGGAACAGGAAGTGCAACAGCTCCAGTACCTCCAACTAACACGGTTGGTAGTACAATTTATTATGTAAGCCAAACAACAGCTGCACCTGCAAGTTGTGAAGGATCTTTGAGAGCGGCAATTGTAGTAAATGTTAGCCCTGCACTTAGTATTAATGCAGGACCTAATGTGACAATTGCAAGAGGCGATCAAACCCAATTAAACGCTACTACTACATTTGTAGGAGCTACTTATTTATGGACAGCCAATGTATCTCCTTTAGCATTAACATCTGCAACTATACTGAATCCTATTGCTAATCCAATACAAACAACTATTTATAAGATTACAATTAGTGATCCTACAAATCTATGTCCATCTAAAGATTCTTCAGTTACTGTTACTGTTGTTCAAAGTTGTATAAATGTTAGAAATGCATTTACACCAAATGGCGATGGCATAAACGATACTTGGTTTGTGTATGATCAAAATTTCTGTTTGACAAATCCTGGGGGCGCTAAAGTGACTATATTTAATAGGTACGGCACCAAGGTTTATGAATCTAAAGATTACACCAATAAGTGGGATGGAACCTACAATGGTAAAACTTTGCCAGATGGTACTTACTACGCTGTAATAGAATTTACTTTGTTTGATGGTAGTAAACAAATAAAGAGACAAGATGTAACTATATTAAGATAAGGTTGTAGTTAAAATATACAGGACTGTCTCAATGTCTAATAAGAATACATTTAAAAGATGTTAGATTATTAGTTAATATTGAGGCAGTCTTTTTTATGGATATATATTTATGAATGCAGAAGACATTAGAGCATATTGTTTAGAAAAGGAAAATGTAACAGAGGGTTTTCCTTTTGGGGACGATACCCTTGTATTTAAAGTAAAAGATAAACTCTTTTTATTAATGGGTTTAGACAATGAGCAACTTCAGTTTAATGTAAAGTGTGATCCTGAAAAAGCTATTGAATTAAGAGAAGCTTATTCGGATGTTGTTTTCCCTGGTTATCATATGAATAAAAAACATTGGAATACAATAATACCATCAGGATTAAAACAACAATTGGTAAAGGAAATGATAGATGATAGTTACATACTTGTTTCCAAAAAGAAAAAATGAACTCAAAATGAAAAGTAATTCGGTTATTATTATATTAATAGTTTTAGTAGCTGGGGCATTTTATCTTTTAGGTAGAAAAAATGGAAAGAGCGATGTAGCAACCACGCTTATTCAAAATGTAGAAATAGTAAAGCAAATAGCAGAGCTAGGTGCATTACAAGTAAGTGGCAACTCTAATATTAAAATTAGCAATAAAGGCAATGAGGATGGGACTTGGGCAAAGTTTAAAAACTATTTTGGCGAGAATACATTGCAAGTAAATGTTCCCTACGATGCAAAATTTGGAGTTGACTTGGCTAATCAAAAAATGAATATTGATACCAAGGATTTAACAATAAATATTTATCTGCCACATTGTAAATTACTAAGCATGCAGCTCAAATTAGATAGAATGGAAACCATGACACAAACCGGGGTTTTTGCTTCTGCTACTATGAATGATTTGGTTAAGGCACAAAAACAATTGTACGCTCAAGCATTATCCCAATTAGAAAACGACCCTAAGCATATAAAATTTGCCGAGCAGCATATCAAAGATATTTTTACAAATTATTATAAGCCGCTTGGGTATAAAGTGAATTGTGTTTTTGGAGAAAGTCAGATCAATATACCCAAACTATAAATTATAAATCGCTCAATTTAAAATACCCCAAATACAACTCATCTACTACCAGATTTTTAATCCGTTCTGCTGAAATAGTAACTGAGAACTTTGATTTCATTTCGGGTGAAAGTATTTCTTCTATGGAGTATATATCATCAACATCAATACCGTATTTATCATCAATATGTGCAGATGCCTTTTTACCAAAACCAGTGTGTTGAAAAAAGGCTGTCTTTTTTGCTTCTTTAATGGCTTCGTTTTTATCTTTTGATATGGATAGAATTTTGTAATGAAACTCATCAAACTCACCGGGCTTGTAACCACCAAGGTTAATAAAAAATAAATTGTTGCTGTTTGCTTTGGAAACAGTTTTTTCGGTAATGTAAATTTGGTGGCCATTTACATTTGTTACTGTTTTGTATCCATCAATATGAATACTGCCACTATTTTTCCAAAAGGCTTTTATTTCGGGAATAAGATCTCTAAGTTCTTTTGCAACACCAAAAAATATATCATGTTGTTCTATATTTCTGCCTTCGGGGCGGCAGCCAAGGAGTATCATAAAAAGTTTATATGCTGTCATTGATTATTTTTTTTATGCAACGAGACAAAGATTACAAAGAAACAACGAGCATTAGAGTATAAATTAATTAAACATGTTGCATGCCACTTAATCTCTATAGCTTGTTGAATTTTACACAACGAAACAAAGATTACAAAGAAAAAACGACGAACTAAGTTTATATTATTTAAATGAGTTGCTTACTACTAAATCTTTACTGCCAGGGGTATGTTCATAAAATCCTTCGCCGCTTTTTACTCCAAGCTTACCTGCCATTACCATATTTACAAGCAATGGGCAAGGGGCATATTTTGGGTTACCAAAACCGTCGTGCAACACTTTTAAAATTGACAGACAAGTATCTAACCCAATAAAATCTGCTAATTGCAATGGTCCCATGGGATGCGCCATACCAAGTTTCATTACGGTATCTATTTCTGAAACGCCTGCCACGCCTTCAAATAAAGTGCTTATGGCTTCGTTTATCATGGGCATTAAAACTCTATTTGCCACAAAACCGGGGTAGTCATTTACTACGCATGGTACTTTGCCGAGTTTTTCACTTAGTGCAACTATTGTTTCTGTAACTTCTTTTTTTGTTGCGTATCCATTAATGATTTCTATCAATTTCATTACGGGCACCGGATTCATAAAATGCATACCAATTACATCTTGCGGACGATTGGTAGCCGCTGCTATTTTTGTAATAGAAATAGAGGAGGTATTTGTTGCAAGAATACAGCCTTCTGGTGCTGCTTCATCTAATTCCTTAAATATTTTTAATTTTAAATCTATATTTTCTGTTGCTGATTCTACTACAAGGGTAGCATTTTTTACTCCCTCTGCTAAATCAGTATTGGTTGAAATATTATCTAAAGCAGCTTTTTTGTTTTCCTCTGTTAAAGTTCCTTTTGCAATTTGCCTATCAAAGTTTTTGCCAATAGTTGCAATGGCTTTTTCTAATTGGGTAGCATTTACATCTATTAACGTTACTTTAAAACCAGCTTGCGCAAATACATGTGCAATTCCATTTCCCATCTGGCCTGCGCCAATAACGCTTACATTATTTATCATTATTTTTTATTTTTTTTACACTGCGAGACACAGAAAACAAAATAGGTTCAGTTATTTTTTATCTATAAAATAGAAGTACAAAGCATAAACATTCTTTGTACCGTTGTTTTCTTTTTTTCGTTCTGTGAAATGCTTATTACTTAAACGCATTCAAACCTGTTATATCCATACCCGTAATTAACAAATGAATATCATGTGTGCCTTCGTAAGTAATTACACTTTCTAAATTCATCATATGGCGCATTACAGGATACTCACCTGTAATGCCCATTCCGCCAAGCATCTGACGTGCATCTCTACAAATATTTGTAGCTACTTCGCAAGCATTACGTTTCGCCATACTTACTTGTGCAGGAGTAACTTTTCCTTCATTCATTAAAGTGCCAAGTCTCCAATTTAATAATTGTGCTTTGGTTATTTCCGTAACCATTTCTGCCAATTTTTTTTGTTGTAATTGAAATCCTGCGATCGGTCTTCCAAACTGCACACGCTCTTTGCTGTACTCTAGTGCAATGTGATAGCAATCCATAGCAGCACCAATAGCACCCCAAGCAATTCCATAACGTGCTTTTGTTAGGCAACCCAAAGGACCTTTTAATCCCTTTATATTTGGCAAAATATTTTCTTTAGGTACAATTACATTGTCAAAAACCAATTCGCCTGTTGCACTTGCACGCAAGCTCCATTTGCCATGTGTAGTAGGAGTTGTAAAGCCCGGCATTCCACGTTCTACAATGATACCACGGATGTCGCCTGCATCATCTTTTGCCCAAACAACTGCTACTTGCGAAAATGGTGCATTGCTAATCCACATTTTTGCACCATTTAACGTTACTGTTTCATCGCCGTTGTCTTTAAAATTTGTAAGCATGCCCGCAGGGTCGCTCCCATGGTTAGGTTCTGTAAGGCCAAAACAACCAAGCCACTCGCCACTTGCTAGTTTTGGTAAATATTTATTTCGTTGTGCTTCGTTGCCATATTGATAAATGGGAAACATTACTAAACTTCCTTGCACACTAGCTGTAGAACGTACCCCACTATCGCCACGCTCCAGCTCCTGCATCATAAGGCCGTAGGAAATATAATCTAGTCCGCCGCCGCCGTATTGCTGAGGCACTGTTGGACCAAAGCAACCAAGATCGCCAAGTTGTTTAATAATTTGTTGTGGAAATTCTGCACGCTGAGCAAAATCTTCTATAATAGGCGAAATTTCTTTTTTTACATAATTGCGCACACTTTCTCTAACGAGTTTGTGTTCTTCGGTAAGCAATTCATCCACATTAAAATAATCGGGAGATTGGAAGTTGTCTGTTTTAGCAGCCATCGTTTTTTATTTTATTTATTGGTTTTATCAGCATTAGCGCTTTACCGTGTTTGATAATCACTTATCTTAATTTGTTCTTTTTTGAACTTTCATCCAAGTGTTTTTTAAACTTTGCAAAGATAATTAGCTTACGCTAAAATGAAGCTTTTAGTTTAACATATATATATGTTTATAATTCGTAACATCGTGATAATTGAATTAAAGAACTGACTTTAGTTTTGGATTTATTAGATTAACTGCAATGGCATTAGTAGGAAATTTACCGGAAACTAAAAAAGTAGCAGCTCAAAATAGAAATATTTTAAACTTTTTAACGTTATTTATGTCTAGTAAAAAAAATATTATGAAACCAGCATTACTATTTGTTGTTATTGTATTTGTTTTTGGTTGTAAAAAAGCACAAACAACTATAAGCCCTACGCCAACGCCTTTGCCAGATTCCTATTATTTCCCCCCAATTAGTGGAGATGTTTGGGATACTAAAACTGCTTCTGCTGCAAATTGGAATGAAACTAAACTTCAAGAAGCGTTTGATTATGCTGGCACAAAAAGTACTTATGGATTAATTGTACTGCAAAGAGGCAAAATTGTAAAAGAGCAATATTGGAATAGTTGGACAAAAGATACACGATATTTCATTGCTAGTGCAGGCAAAAGTGTTGCAGCGGTGGTAGCAGGTATTGCTCAAAAAGAAGGAATTATAAATATTAATAATCGAACTTCTCAATATCTCGGTACAGGTTGGACCTCGCTACCTTTAGCAAAAGAAAACTTGATTACGGTAAAGAATCAATTATCTATGACCACGGGTTTGGATGATGGTGTGCCGGATTTGGATTGTACTACACCTAGTTGCCTAATTTACAAATCATATGCAGGTACAAGATGGTCATATCATAATGCCCCTTATCATCTTGTACAAAATGTTATTGCTACAGCTTCAGGTATTACTTTTAATCAATATTGCAAGCAAAAATTATTTGATAAAATTGGTATGCCAAATGCTTTTTGGTTAAATTATATAATGTACTGTACTACGAGAGAAGCTGCAAGATTTGGCTCATTGATTTTAAATAAAGGCACATGGAATGCCGCTGCTGTACTAGATGATCCTACTTATTTTAATGCAATGGTTAATACTTCGCAAAATTACAACTTGAGTTACGGCTATCTTTGGTGGTTAAATGGCAAAGCAAGTTCAATGGTCCCCGGTTTACAAACTGTTTTTCCTACTAGCCTAGCGCCAAATGCACCTACAGATATGATTATGGCACTTGGTAAAGATGATAAGAAAATATATGTTGTACCAAGTTTGGATGTAGTAGTTGTTCGTCTTGGCGATTCGGCAGGAGGTACTGCGCTTGGGCCAAGTAGTTTTGATAATGAACTTTGGACGAGACTTAAACTTGCTATGAATTATTGATTAAAATTTCTGTAAGTATGAATTACTTGGCACTAGGAGACAGCTACACAATTGGAGAAAAGGTTTTATTAAAAGATTCTTTTCCGTACCAAACTGTACAATTACTTCGTAAAAATTCAATGGAGATTGCTGCACCAGAAATAATTGCAATAACTGGGTGGACAACTAAAGATTTGCTTAGAGGAATTGATAAAACTCTATTGCTAAATAAATATGATTTTGTAAGTGTATTAATTGGCGTAAACAACCAATACGACGGTGTGAATTTTGCTGATTATGAAATTGAATTTGAAAA
>JANMFB010000010.1:0-14593 GCA_031377605.1 Ferruginibacter sp. | reverse complement strand
TGGTTTGTATTGGTAATGGGTATTTATATTATTATTAAAGAAACAGGTTTTAAATAAAAATTTATATGTAACATTTGTAACAAGTATAGTTAATGAGAAAAATTAACTTTGTATTCAATAAATTAATAAAATGAAAGTAGAACAAATTTATACAGGATGTTTAGCACAAGGTGCATACTACATAACTTCCAATGGAGAAGCGGTAATTATAGACCCACTAAGAGAAACAGGACCTTATATAGATCGTATGCAGAGAGATGGCACAAAATTAAAATACATTTTTGAAACCCATTTTCATGCAGATTTTGTAAGCGGCCATATAGACTTAGCAAAAATAACTGGTGCTCAAATTGTGTATGGCCCAAATGCGGCTCCAGAATTTGAAGCAATCATTGCAAAAGACAACCGAGTATTTAAAATTGGTAATGTTACATTGATTGCTTTACATACTCCAGGACATACGATGGAAAGCACATGCTATTTATTGAAAGATGAAACAGGAAAGGACATTGCCCTGTTTAGTGGAGATACACTTTTCTTAGGCGATGTAGGAAGACCAGATCTAGCACAGAAAGCTGGAGAAATTACCGAACAAGACTTAGCAGGATTTTTATATGAAAGCTTAATGAAAAAAATAATGCCTTTGGCAGATGATGTTGTAATATATCCTGCACATGGTGCAGGAAGTGCTTGTGGTAAAAATATGATGAAAGAAACACTAGACACTTTGGGCAATCAAAAGAAAATGAACTACGCATTAAACCAGCCAAGTAAAGAAGCTTTTATCACAGCGGTATTGGATGGCTTAGCACCCCCACCAGCATACTTCGGAATGAATGTAGCAATGAATAAAAAAGGGTATGAAAGTATAGATAATGTAATGGCAAAAGGAATGGTAGCCTTAACCGCCAACGAATTTGAAACAGTTGCTGAAAGTACAGGTGCTTTAATTTTAGACACCAGACTAGCAGCAGATTTTGCAAAAGGATTTGTGCCACAAAGCATAAACATTGGTATTGAGGGAGACTTTGCTCCGTGGGTAGGAGCTATGGTGGGTAATGTAAAACAGCATATAATTTTAGTTACTAAAATAGGTATGGAAGAAGAAACTATTACACGATTGGCAAGAGTAGGTTTTGACAATGTAGTTGGTTACTTAAAAGGTGGATATCAAACTTGGGTAGATGCAGCTAAAGAAACAGATAAAATAAATAGAATTTCTGCTAAACAATTTGAAAGTGAGTTTAAAGAGAATAAATATAAAGTAATAGATGTAAGAAAAGATAGTGAATACAGTGCCGAACATGTAGATGAAGCATATAGCAGACCATTAGCCAAAATTAATGATTGGATTAAAGACATAAATACACAAGATCATTTTTATTTACATTGCCAAAGCGGCTACCGAAGCATGATTGCAGCAAGTATTTTACAAAGCCGTGGCTATAGAAATTTTACAGAAGTAGAAGGAGGTTTTAAAGCAATTACTGAAACAAACGTTCCAAAAACAAATTTTGTTTGTCAGAGCAAAGTAATAACTATTTAATTGAAATATTTTAAATAAACTTTCAAATAAAACACATTTTGAATGTCCAGTTTATTAAAGTCATAAAAGCATTTTAACTATCAATAAATACATCTATTAAGTGTAATATTTTGAGAACTATTTTTATTCTATTAAAAAATGATAAAAGCCATCGCTTCTTAGCTTAAATAGGTTCATTTACTTTGTAACCTTTGTTACATTCTTTGCTAATATTAGCACATACATTTGTGTTTTAAATGAATAAATAATGACATTCAACGAAATAATAAATTCAAACAAACCTGTGTTAGTAGATTTTTTTGCAGAATGGTGTGGACCATGCAAAACAATGGCACCTATATTAAAAGCTGTGAAATTAGAAATAGGAGATACCGCTTCTATCATTAAAATAGATGTAGATAAAAATCAAGCTGCTGCTAGCCAATACCAAGTACAAGGAGTGCCAACTTTTATACTTTTTAAAAATGGCAAACCGTTATGGAAACAAAGTGGGGTATTACCAAAAGCAACCCTAGTAAACATCATTAAACAACATATAATATAAAAAGAAATGAGTTTTTTATCAAAATTATTTGGAAGCAACAACAATAACGACAACTTGCAAGCATTAGTAGGATCAGATGTTTTTTTAGTAGATGTAAGATCACCAATGGAATTTTCTTCTGGAAGTGTAAAAAATGCAGTAAACATTCCATTAGATACTATTAATATGAAGCTAGCAAAATTTAAAAGCAAAAAAAATATCATAGTTTTTTGCCGTAGTGGAAATAGGAGTGCTCAAGCAAAAACGATATTGGAACAAAATGGAATTACCAATGTTGTAAATGGAGGTACATGGAATAATGTAAATGCTTTATTTAATGCTTAAATACAAATAAATGAACACAAAAAAGCAACACTGGGAAAATGTTTATACTACTAAAACATCCAATCAATTAAGTTGGACACAAGACAAACCAACTACCTCATTAGAATTTATTAAAAGTTACAAGTTACCAAAATCAGCCTCTATTATAGACATTGGAGGAGGCGATAGTAAATTAGTAGATAACCTTTTGGCAGAAGGTTATACTAATATTACCGTGCTAGATATTTCGGAAGCAGCAATAAATAAAACAAAACTTAGGCTTGGTGATGATTCAAAAAAAGTAGCTTGGGTAATTTCAGATATTGAAAAATTTAAACCAACTATACAATACGACATTTGGCACGACAGAGCAACATTTCATTTTCTTACAACAAAGTCACAAATAAAAACTTACTTATATACCGCAAAAAAACATGTAAAGAGCTACATGACAATAGGTACATTTTCGGAAACGGGACCGGAGAAATGCAGTGGATTATTTATAAAAAAATATTCTGAATCTGAATTAACAGCTGCTTTAGAAAATGGATTTAAAAAAGTCAAATGCATAACAGAAAATCATCTTACACCGTTTAAAACAACGCAGCATTTTATATATTGTAGTTTTAAAAAATCAAAAAGGGTAAACCACTAATAAAATTTTTAACTCGTGATTTCATTTTTACAAAAACCATGGCCTTGGTATATAGCCGGACCTTTAATAGGCTTAACAGTACCTATACTTTTAATTATTGGTAATAAGTCTTTTGGAATAAGCTCATCGTTGAGACATATTTGCGCAGCGTTTATACCTGCTAATATTAAATTTTTCCAATACGATTGGAAAAAAGAAGCATGGAACTTGTTTTTTGTTGCAGGTATTTTCTTTGGTGGTATAATTGCTAGTAATTTATTATCGAACCACGAGCCAATAAAAGTTAATCCAAAACTTATTGCTGAGCTTTCGAGCTATGGCATACATAATTATAATTCACTCATACCATCAGATTTATTTAATTGGTCTGCTTTACTTACATTCAAAGGTTTTTTTATGATGGTCATTGGTGGCTTTTTAGTAGGCTTTGGTACAAGATATGCAGGTGGTTGTACCAGTGGACATGCCATTATGGGGCTTTCTACTTTGCAATGGCCTTCACTAATAGCTACTTGTTGCTTTATGTTAGGCGGCTTTATAATGGCAAACCTTATTCTTCCTTTTATTCTATCCCTATAAATTTAATATGCAAAATACTATAGAAAATAATACTGATTTTGAAGTGCGTTCCTTAGATTCAATTTGTATAAACGAAAGTAAACTCCACCATAAATGGTATCACAATTTTGCATATTTATTTGTAGGAGTATTGTTCGGCATTGTATTTGTAAAAGCTGAAATTATAAGCTGGTTTCGTATTCAGGAAATGTTTCGTTTACAATCTTTTCACATGTATGGTGTTATAGGGAGTGCAGTTATAACAGGCATGATTTCGGTATTTGTAATTAAAAAATTTAAAATCAAAACAATTCAAGGCGAAGAAATAACTTTTCACCCAAAAACTTTTAACAAAGGGCAAATATATGGTGGCTTATTATTTGGGCTTGGTTGGGCTATTACAGGTGCCTGCCCCGGACCATTATATGCTCAAATTGGAACAGGCATTACCGTTACCATAGTTACACTTTTAAGTGCTATTATTGGCACATGGTTTTATGGATTGATTAGAGAAAAATTACCTCATTGATATGAAGAAATTATTTTTAATCTGCTGTATTATTTTAATGGCTAAAAATACTATAGCTCAATTTCACCAAAACCTGTGGCTAAAGTTAGCTTTAAAAATTCCTCTAAATAAAAAATTGTCAATAGAAACGGAATTTCTGCACCGAACACAAAGTGGACTAAAAAATAAAAATCCACTATCAAATAATTTGCTCTATGCAGTAAGACCTTGGATTCAGTACCAGCAATCTAAAAACATTATATTTTCAGTATCGCCTTTTGCTTATTTTAGAAACTACGGCATCTTACTCTCTGATATCGATGCTATAAAAAATTATGTTCCTGAATACAGATTTGCCATTGCCACTGAAGTTCAAAATGAACTTCTATTGCATTGTTATCTAAATTTAAAATCCGGAATAGAGTACAGGCACTTTGAAAATATGACTCCAGAAATAATAAGATTTAGAAATAAATTTGGAATTAAATATGATTTTAACAAAAAATGGAATATAAATTTATACGATGAAATATTTTTGAACTTTAAAGGTGTAGACAAATCGCATTTTTACGATCACAATAGAATAGGTATAGCTGCCACGTAGAGGTCAAGCAAAAATCGTAAATTAGAAGTAGGATATACCTATATAAATAGACTTACAAGAAGTATCTTTAAACCAGTAGAAGAGAATAATTTCATAGCAGCCATTTCCTTTAGCTTATAAATTATACCGGAAGTCCATTGGACTTCATCTCGATATAATTGGTATTAATTCACTACAGTAGATTAATTTTTATTAATTTGATTCTTTATAAATATAAAAATGACTAAGTACGATAACCCAAATTTTGAAAATAAATTAATTGAAGAAATTAATGCGTTTGGGACTCCAATGGAATTTAATGAAGGGGATGTTATCATTGATTATGGAAAATTCATACATATGATGCCTTTAATACAAACAGGCACCATAAAAGTTTTGCGAAAAGATGAGGATGGGCGAGAAATTTTATTGTATTATTTAAGTGGAAATGAAACTTGTAGTATGGCTTACTCTTGCTGCTTAGAAGAAAAACAAAGTGAAATAAAAGCTATAGCAGAAGACGCTGTAACGCTCATGAGCATTCCACATAATAAATTAGATGAATGGTTATGTAAATTTCCAACTTGGAAAGCATTTATTATGCAGAGTTTTAATGATCGTTTTTTAGAACTTTTAAAATCTGTTGAAAGTATTGCTTTCAAAAAATTGGACCAACGCCTTATCGATTATTTAATAGAAAAACAACGCATCAATAATTCTTCAGTAATTAAAGTATCACACAATAATATTGCAGATGAATTAGCAACCTCAAGGGTGGTCATATCCCGCCTCTTAAAGCAATTAGAAAATGATAAAAAATTAATTCTATATAGGAATGAAATAAAACTATTGCCAACATTTGAATAATTTGAATATCAAGTCTAATTATTAAATTTCTGTTTTTCTCTCCATCCAATCCACTTCCTTCTTCACTGTAAGCGCCTGTACAATTCCAATAAAAAATATGATTCCTACATTGGCAGCTAAAAAAGCCAAATTGTATGTATTATAATGAGCAATTTCTCTGTATTGGTGTTTAAAGAACATAATAAAATCCAATATCCAGAAATAGGCCCAAGCACTTAAAATTAAAGCAAAGACAATATTAGAAAATATACGTACCGATTTTGATGGATGCCCTTTTGTGTGGAAAAAGTAAATAACATAGACCGTAACAAAAACTGTTGCAGGCACACATATAATAAACAAAGCAAACATCAATGAAAACCAAGGCATTTTATCCAATATGCCGAAGAAGAACTTAAGGCTATACATTATCAAAAACAGTGAAGCTATAAATAAAATAAACGCAAGCCCTATTCTACCCAATAGCCTTAAATATTTTCCTTCTTCTTGCATTTTGTACTATTTAAAATAACTAAGGTTCGTTTTTGGATTAAGCGCAATCAACGTTTCATACATTAACTTAATGGTATTCTCTATGTCATCTTTATGTAACATTTCCACTGTAGTATGCATATATCGAAGTGGTATAGAAATCAACACAGAAGGACAACCATCATTTGCATAAGCGAAAGATTCAGTATCTGTTCCTGTACTTCTACTTACAGCCCTTAATTGGTATGGAATTTTATTTTTATCTGCAGCAGTTTGCACAAAATCTAATAATTTATTGTGTACAGCTGGGCCATAACAAAGCGATGGACCCTTACCACATGCGCAATCTCCTTCAATCATTTTGTTAATCATTGGTGTAGTGCTGTCGTGTGTAACATCTGTAACAATAGCAACATCGGGCTTTATACGGCGTGCTATCATTTCTGCACCACGCAAGCCAATTTCTTCTTGCACTGCATTTACAATATATAATCCAAAAGGTAATTTCTTTTTATTTTCTTTTAATAAACGAGCAACCTCTGCTATCATAAAACCTCCTACCCTATTATCAAATGCCCTTCCAATAAGATATCCGTGTGCCAACTCTTCGAAGCATTCCTCATAAACAACAACCGCACCTATATGAATTCCTAAATCCTCTACTTCCTTTTTTGTACGAGCGCCACAATCTAAAAACAAGTTTTCTACCTTTGGTTGTGGTTCTTTATTTTCATTACTCACCATTCTTGTATGTATTGCAGGCCAACCAAACACAGCACGAATTTTTCCTTTTTTTCCGTGTATGGCCACTCTCATGCTAGGTGCAATTTGATGATCTACGCCACCATTTCTTTTCAAATAAATTAATCCATCTGTAGATATATAATTTACAAACCAACTTATTTCATCCGCGTGTGCTTCTATAACAACTTTAAAAGGAGCATCTGCATTTATTACGCCTACTGCTGTTCCATATGCATCTGTAAAAAAGTTATCTACATAGGGTTTTAAATATTGCATCCACAATTTTTGACCACCACTTTCAAAACCTGTAGGAGAAGCATTATTGATGTAAGATTCTAAAAACTTATAAGAACTCTCTTTAAGAATGCTTTTTGCTTTTGCCGCTTTTGCCATAAAAAAAATTTGATTACAAAGGTAAATGATAAAGTTTAGAGCAACATAATTATCATAAAAAAAGACTAAAATCCAATTAAAATTCTAGCAGGGCGTGGCTGCAGAAGGCGGATCGGACTATACGCTATATCTTTTTTTACTCCCGCTGCTTTACAGACACAAAAAAAATGATGCCGCTCCTATCCCTCACGCAAAATGCACTTTTCAGCTAAATTCTGCTGGTATATAAAAAAAATTAACCACATTATTTTTGAAAGCATATTACATCACTTCGAAAAAAGAATTACTTCACGAATAAATTCATAACAATAAAATTAAGTAATGACGACAGCATCATCAATCCATCTACAAGAAAATAGTAAAAAGTATAACCTTGCGACTTTAGAGATTTTTTAAAAACTATATAACATATTACCCCCATTATGAATGGAGCAATTAATTGTAATAGATATCCATAATAGAAAAAGAAAATAAAACTCAATAATCCATAAAGGCCTAATGAAATATAAAATATTTTATAAAGTTGTAAGTTTCCAAAATCAGTTGCAAGGCTGTGAAGTCCATTCATTTTATCAATTTTTACATCTCGCATATCAAACATAATGCAGAGCATAAGCATAAATAAAAATCTTATTATTAGCAGCAATAACAAATTATTAGGCAAAACCAAGCTGTTATTTACAGCGGGCAAAATACAGGTTACATAAGCCCAAGTAAAAGATAATAAAATCGTTTTTGCAAAACCTAGACCCTGTAATTTCTTTGTAAAACTAAAAGGCCACAAAGGCAAACTATACAGCAACGTTAATAATATAGAAATTATGATAAAGCTATAATGTTTATTTAAGTGAGAAAAAAAATAGCATGTGCCAATAGCACCTCCAATAAAAACAACAATAAATGTATAATTACTTTTCACAAAGCCATTTAAAGACTCGGAAAAATAAAATTTACTTATTAGCCAATAAAAATTATAACTGCAAATAGTGGAGAAAAAAACGAAACCATACAAATAAAAGTTCATTGATTGTTGTAAAACCAAATTAGTTTCTAGACACAAGCCAACGGCACAACAGGCAATGAAAATGGAATGAGATAGAATAAAGTGAAGGAACTTAAACATTATAGTGATACTCTATAAAGAGGATCGTTTGTTCTAATAATATTACTTTTATTTTTGCCAAAATCCTTCACAAAGACTTCAAAGAAAATAGTATCTCTTTTGATGCCTGGTCTTAATGGAGTATAGTTATACAATATGCTTTGTCCATTTGCAATTAAATTAACTTCTACTTCTGCCTTGAAGTTTTTAGTAGTAACGTTTGATAAATTGCTAGGGAATTTAAAAGAATCAATCTTAAACGGAGGAACGGTAACATTTTTTACATACACATAAGATGTATCTTTTCCATCAGTAAAGCCAATATCTCCTTCGGCATCCTTTATATTTATGGTAAGAATAGCAACAGAATTTGGCTGCCCTGCTAAAGCGTTTACAGAAAATATGGGTGTTATAGATTTAAAACTTATTTCAGGTGCTGTATTCCCATCCCCCTTTTTACAAGAAACAACGAAGAAACAAACCAAAGCAGATAAAACTAAGTATTTCATAAAAATAATTATGATCAAATTTAAACATAACAAATGTAAAAACAATTATAAATTTTAGCTTTGCGAGGATAGAACGCAGATTATTATGATTATTAGGATAATTCATTGCTTTTATATAATACATCTATGTTCCAAAAAACATTTA
Source organism: Ferruginibacter sp. (assembly GCA_031377605.1). GTDB lineage: Bacteria > Bacteroidota > Bacteroidia > Chitinophagales > Chitinophagaceae > Ferruginibacter. The sequence continues at coordinate 5,665 of JANMFB010000010.1, read as the reverse complement.
CATGAACGACAAAACTAACCTCAGAAACAAAATTTTACATACTTCTCCCAACAACTTTGAGGAATTAGCACTTCAAATATTTCATTATCAATATTTGTACAATACGATTTACCAGGCTTATTGTAATCTGTTAAATATAAATCCTACGGATATAACTAAACTTGAAAAAATACCTTTTTTGCCTATTCAATTTTTTAAAAGCAAACAAATTAAAACGACTGAATTTAAAGAAGAAATAATTTTTGAAAGCAGTGGAACAACAGGTTCCATAAATAGTAAACACTTTGTAAAAGAAAAAAAATTATACGAAGAAAGCTACCTCAACGGGTTCAGGAATTTTTATGGAAGCGAAAAGGATTATTGCATCATTGGTTTACTTCCCTCCTATTTAGAAAGACAAAATTCTTCTTTGGTTTACATGGTGGATGATCTAATAAAAAAATCAGCACACCCAAGTAGTGGCTTTTATTTGTACGATTATCAGAAATTAGATGCAGTTTTAAAAGAAAATGAATTTAACAATCAAAAAACAATTCTTATTGGTGTAACCTATGCATTGCTAGATTTTGCAGAACAATTTCCTATAAAGCTCGAGCACACAATTATTATGGAAACTGGTGGTATGAAAGGGCGTAGAGATGAACTTACCCGCAGCCAAGTACATAAAATATTATCCGAAAACTTTGGTTTAGAAAATATCCACTCAGAATATGGTATGACAGAATTATTATCGCAAGCATATTCAAAAGAAAAAGGAATTTTTTATAGTAGCAATACCTTGAAAATTTCACTAAGAAGCGAAGATGATCCATTGGAGATTTTAACAACTTTACCCGAAAATAAGAAGTTTATAACTGGCGGTATAAATATCATAGATCTTGCAAACCTTTACAGCTGTTCATTTATAGCAACAGATGATGCTGGTAAATTATTTGCAGATGGTAGTTTTGAAATAATGGGTCGCTTAGAAAATAGCGATATAAGAGGCTGTGGATTAATGATAGCAGAGTAAATCTTTCTCCCGATGTGTCAGACACATTATTAAATTATTCCTAATTTTACACAATAATGGCAACACAATTATCCGTAAACATAAATAAAATTGCTACCCTTCGCAATGCAAGAGGTGGAAAAAATCCTGATGTAATAAAAGCTGCGTTGGATATAGAGCGTTTTGGTGCATATGGCATAACTGTTCATCCACGCCCCGATGAACGCCACATAACTTATGCGGATGTGCATGCTTTGAAAAAAGTACTTATCACAGAATTTAATATTGAAGGGAATCCCACGGAAGAAAGTTTTTTAAAACTTGTATTGGATACAAAACCAACGCAAGTAACACTTGTGCCAGATGCTAGAGGGCAACTCACCAGTAACCACGGTTGGGATACTATTACCCATCAGCAATATTTGAAAGAAATTATCACAACCTTTAAAGATGCAGGTATTCGGGTATCTATTTTTGTAGATGCAGATGAAAAAATGATAACTGCTGCAAAAAATACTGGCACAGATAGAATTGAATTATACACAGAAAGCTACGCAAAGCTGTTTGCCAAAAACCAAAAAGAAAATGCGATTGCACCATTTATCGTAGCTGCAAAAAAAGCTGATGAACTGAATATTGGGCTAAATGCAGGGCATGATTTAGATTTACAAAACCTACAATATTTTGCAAAGCATGTTCCAAATTTATTGGAAGTTTCTATTGGCCACGCCCTTATTTGTGATGCGCTTTACCTAGGTTTAGAAAATGCAGTACAAATGTATAAAAGGCAACTTAGCTATTAGTACTATTACAACTTCAAAATTATTGAAGCGTCATGAAGTATAAAAGAAGTAAATATTATTTACTTCTTCCCCTTGGCATGCACCAATCTCATTTCTTTTACCAACCTTTCAGCACCTGCAAATTTATCTACTATAAAAAGTACGTAACGAATGTCTACCATTATGTTTCTGCAAATAGAAGCATCATAATTGATATCGCTCATGGTACCCTCCCACACTCGATCAAAATTTAAGCCTATCAAATTGCCATAAGCATCTAATGCAGGGCTGCCGCTATTACCGCCAGTAGTATGGTTTGTAGCTATAAAGCAAACTGGCATTTTTCCATTTACACCATAAATGCCATAATCTTTATTTTTATGCAGCATACGTAGTTTCTCAGGCACGTCAAATTCATAATCTCCTGGCTTATATTTTTCCATTACACCATCTAGGTCTGTTTTAAAATCATAATAGGCTCCGTCTTTTGGTTTGTAACCTTTCACTTGGCCAAACGTTACACGTAGCGTGCTATTCGCATCAGGGAAAAGTGTTTTTTCTTTAAACACATCTATCTGTGCTTGTGTGTAAGTACGTTGCAAATTTGTGAGTCTAGCTTGTATGACCGTAAGTTCTTTTTGAACAGTGGATTGATATGTTGCATTTATATCTTTCAACATTTTCATAGTTTCGCTACTCTTTGCAAATGATTGCACCGCTTCTCCCCCTTTTCCAAACATTTCAAACAGAGCAGTTTGGTTAAAATATATTTGCTCACCATATATTTTATCCGCACCAGATATTATACCTACTTCGTACATTGCTTTTGCCATGGGCGAAACTACATTTGCAGGCTGTTTACTTACATACATTTCCATCAAGCCCTCAAATAATTTCTTATCTACAATAGGACTAACTTCATTCATAAAGTCGGATAAAAATGCTTTTACTTTTGGCACAACTTCATCATAACCTTTTTGCCCATTTTTTTCAAAAGCGTTTACCAAATTATTTATTTGTGCAGCAATAGTAAATAACTCTATTTTAGAAACTATTTCTGAGTAATAATCTCTGGCTAAACCATAAGGTTTTAAATCTATGTATGCAGCATCTAAATCTTTCAGCACTGTTACGTATTTTTCTTTCAATGATGGATTTGCCTCTACTCTTTTTTGAAACTCAGCTTCCAATAATTTCTTTTTACCAACGCCATCTGTTCTTGTAAGGCCAAGCACTTCGCCTTGCCATTTTTTATAAGCATTTTGTATGCTTGCATATTTTGCAGCATATTGTATTTTAATACCTTCATCTTTTCGCATAAAACCATCAATAATGTTTAATGCCTTATCTCTTATGGCAATTTTTGCAGGATCGTTTATTGTTCTTATCTGCTCCACAGCCCCACTATATAAGTACTCTGTAGTACGGCCGGGGAAACCAAAAACCATGGTAAAATCGTTTTCTGCTATACCATCGATAGAAATATTTAATGCCTTTTTTGGCGTGTAAGGAACATTGTCTAGAGAATAATCTGCCGGCTTATTATCTTTCCCTGCATAAATTCTAAACATAGAAAAATCGCCTGTATGACGAGGCCAAACCCAATTGTCGGTATCCTTTCCAAAATTACCAATGGCAGACGGAGGGGCACCTACAAGCCTTACATCGTTGTATGTTTCTGTAACAAAAAGATAATATTGATTTCCTTCAAAAAAACCTCTTGTAAAACTTTTTTGAGTTGCTTCTTTCTTTGTATTTTTATTTATCTCCGCAAGGTTCTTGTCTATAGCAGACTGCCGCTCTGCTTCGCTCATATTCTTTGTAATACCTGCCAATGCTGCTGCAGAAACATCATCTATACGAACTATAAAAGTTGCAAATAATCCTTTGTTTGGAATCTCTTCTCCATTTGTTTTACTCCAAAAACCATCACGTATATAATTATGCTCCAATGTTGAATGATTTTGAATAGCATCAAATCCACAATGGTGATTGGTAAGTACTAACCCTTTGTTTGAGATAATTTCACCTGTGCAAAAACCACCAAAACTAACTATGGCATCTTTTAAACTTCCTTTATTAATACTATAAATATCTGCTGCACTTATTTTCATACCAAGGCTTTTCATGCGGCTTTCGTTGAGCTTTTGCAACAATTGAGGTAGCCACATGCCTTCATCAGCTTTTACTTCAGAAAATATACTGATACATAAAACGAGGAATAAAATTTTAGAAATTTTCATTTGTTAGATTTGATGATTCAAAAAATATTTATGATTTAATCTTTGCTCCCATTATTTCCCCATTTTCCACTATTACCTCTATGTGTTCTACTTCTAATGTAGAAACCGAGAGTCCAACATAATTTAAGGCAACAGGGAATAATTTGTGTGTACGTTCTACCAATGCAAGTGTTTCTATCTGTGTTGGATTGTGTGCAAGTAAAGGTGCCAATGCATACAACATGGTTCTACCACTATTTGCCACATCATCCACCAAAAGAATAAGTTTACCATTCAAATTAATTTCTTCACTTAACTGGATGCTTTCAGGGCATTTTTTATTAATGCTTAATGAAATAATTTTTAGCTTCCCTGCAAATATTGCTTTTAATTGTTTTGCTATTTCATTTGCAATAAATAAACCATTTTCTCTTATGCCGATGATAATAATATCGGGCTTATCGGCATTGCGTTCGGCTATTTCTAGTGCCATTCGACTAAGTTTTTTTGCAGCCGAGTTCTTAGATAAAATCATAGAAAAAATTTGTTGTTTTATACCCAACCGCTAAAATAAACTAAAAGCTTAAAAGGAAGAATAAAAATTTACCCCTAAGGCACAAAAACACTAAGGAATGCCTTCGGCACTGTGTTTGTCACGAATGACACGAATTTGCACGAATTAGTTTAAAATAAATTAAAGCTATAGATAAGATATGGACGATATAAAAAATGCATTTCATTCGAGCAAATTCGTGGCATTCGTGGCATTTTTTTTTGCTTAGCAAAACTTAACAACTTTTAGTCTTACCAGCAATTACACATTTACGAAGCAAAAACTTAGTATCTCTGAACCTTTGTGGCTGACATCCTTTTGCGAAACAACTTAGCAACTCTGCACCTTAGCGGTTTAATGGTTTTACCAAGCAAAAACTCAAACTTTGTGACAAACCAAATTCTTGTAACTTCGTAGCTATGATTATATTTATGCATTACATTTCACAAATATTATTTTTGGCACTGTCAGGTGTTGCAGTGTGGCTATTTACTAAAAACATAACCCGCATTCGTAAAAATATTTTTCTAGGTAAACCCGAAGAATTTAAGGGCGATAGTAAAATTCGTTGGAGAAACGTTGTATTATTAGCATTGGGGCAACGTAAAATGTTCAGCAAACCTTTTGTAGCTGTTATGCATTTTATTATTTACGCAGGGTTTATCATCATCAATATAGAGGTATTAGAAATTATCTTAGATGGTTTGCTTGGTACGCATCGGTTGTTTCTTGGTATGCTTGGTGGCTTATATACTTTTGCCATAAACTTTTTTGAAATATTAGCTTTTGGTGTTTTGGCAGTTTGTATTGTCTTTTTAACAAGAAGAAATATAGCCAAAATAAAACGCTTTATGAGCAAAGATTTGAACGGATGGCCTCGAAGCGATGCAAATTATATTTTGATAGCAGAAATTATTTTAATGAGTCTTTTCTTATTAATGAATGCAACTGACAGAGCAATACAATTACAAGGCAGTGAGCATTATCATGATACGGGTAATTTTATTTTCAGTGGTATGCTGGTACCCATTTACAATGGTGTTTCTGAAAGCACCTTGATTGGGATAGAAAGAACTGCCTGGTGGCTTCATATTATCGGTATACTGGCATTCTTGAA
>JANMFB010000410.1:0-6522 GCA_031377605.1 Ferruginibacter sp. | reverse complement strand
ATTTGGAATAATTTCTTCATTTCTATTTATATATTTACACAGCTCATAAATCTGTACTTTGTAGCAATCGCCCAACACGCCTATGCCACCTGCCATATCTCCATAGAGCGTTCCATAACCTGTAGCCAATTCACTTTTGTTGGATGTATTTAAAAGGATGTATCCGAATTTATTTGCAATAGCCATCAATAAATTTCCTCTAGTACGGCTTTGTATATTTTCTTCGGCTATGCTAAAAGGTAAATCTTTAAACAAAGGTTTTAGCTCACCCAAAAAAGATTCGTAAATATTTTTTATAGGAATAATATGGTATTCGTTTTTCAAATTTTTACTCAACTGTTCTGCATCATCTACAGAATGCCCTGTAGAATATTGCGAAGGCATTAATACGGCAGTTACATTATCTGGGCCGAGTGCATCGCATGCAAGCGCAAGTGTAAGTGCACTATCTACTCCACCGCTACTACCAATGATAGCCTTTTTAAAACCCATTTTTGTAAAATAATCTCTTATACCCAAAACAAGCGCTTCGTAAATTAATGCTATATTTAAATTTGCAGAAAGTGCTTCGGGATTTAATGCTGCGCTTGGTACATAGTTAGCAGCTTGTATAATTGTACCATCTATCGTTCCATCTTCATTCAATATAAAAGATTTTGTATCTTCTTTAAACGAAGCTAATTTCCCACACAGGTTTGCATGCTTATCAAACACCAATGAAGTACCATCAAACACAATCTCCGTTTGGCTACCCACAGCATTACAATAAAACATAGGCAATTTATATTTTTCTACGTTTGCTTTTATGGTTGCTTTTCTATCTTCATCGTGGGTATAGTCAAATGGTGATGCAGACAAATTTATCATCACATCTGGTTGTTGTTTCATCAATTCATCCATTGGGCATATGCGGTACAATGGGTTATCTCCCAGGTTCCAAATATCTTCACAAATGGTGACAGCCAATTTTTTACCTTTAAATTCGATTACCTTCCAATCGTATGCTGGTTCAAAATAACGGTACTCATCAAACACATCATAATTAGGTAAACATGTTTTATGTGCTATCGCTTTTACTTCTTTTTCGTACAAAAAAAATGCAGCATTAAACAAATCTTTCCCTTCTCTTATGGGGTTTTTTTCGGGTGCGCCAATGAGCACGCCTATTCCGTCTGCATGCAATTTTATTTCATCTATTGCCGTATAACATTTATGAATAAAATCATCAAAATCTAAAAAATCTTTTGGCGCATAGCCACAAACGCTCAACTCACTAAAAACAATTAAATCGCCTCCTTGCTGTTTAGCATCTTGTATTGCTGCAATAATTTTTTGTGTATTGCTTTCAATATTTCCAATGTGGTAGTTTTGTTGAGATAAGAATATTTTCATTTATGTAAATTTTCTTCTTGTATTAACTTAATCTTTATTAATTATTGTGTTCTTTTGTAAAGTTAAATAATACATATATGCGTTTCGTATTTAGTTTTCTATTTTGCACTTTTCTTTTTTCTTGCAAAAACAATGATAACACTCCAGATGTTTCATCAATAAAAATAAACCTTACAACCCAGCGTTTTGAGCAAGATTTTTTTGGCCTTGATACAAATAACATAGTGCCGCAATTAGATAAACTTCAAGCCACATATCCATCGTTTACTAAAAGTTTTTTAATAGAAATACTCGGTGTTGATCCACGATGGAGCAATGATACCACTGCCCTATATTTAAAACAATATATAACGTTTAGCAGAACAATTTACGATAGCACACAAAAAAAATTTAAAGACTTTTCTTTATACGAAGAACAAATAAAAAATGGATTACAATATGTTAAATACTATTTCCCTAAGTACAAATTACCGACTAAAATAATCACCTTCATTGGCCCTGCAGATGGCAGTGGCGATGGTATCGGAGAAGATTTTCTTAGTATAGGATTACAATCTCATTTGGGCAAAGATTTTCCATTGTATAAAACAGATATGGTACGAGATGTTTACCCAGATTATGTTTCGGCAAATTTCAATCCAGAGTTTATTGAAGTAAATGCTATGAAAAATATTGTTGCAGACATGTATCCAGAAAAAGGAGAAGACAAAAGGCTCCTCATTCAAATGGTAGAAAAAGGTAAACGTTTGTATTTGCTAGAAAAGTTTTTACCTACTGTGGCATCATACAGACTGATGGGCTATACCGAAGCACAAATGAAAGATTGTATGACGCATCAAAAAGAAATATGGGATTTGTTTATACAGAATAATTACCTACAAATAGCCGACAATAACCTCATAAAAAATTATGTTTCTGAAGGGCCAAAAACACAAGAACTTGGTGAAAATGCTCCAGGAAACATTGGTTCCTTTGCAGGTTGGCAAATTGTAAAGAAGTATATTAGTAAAAATCCATCTGTAACCCCAGATAGCTTAATGAAAATAGACAATGAAATAATTTACAAAGAAGCCAAATATAAACCTTAGGCAGCGTAATTTAATTCAACTTTAACTTCAGCTGGCGGTTTGCCTAAATTTTTCATTACCCTGAAATGAGAAGCGACTGCGCCAAAAAAAGTTTCATTGTAATTGTATGGCAAATTAAATTCTTTACATTTTTCTTGTACAATTTTGCTAATTGCAGGATAGTGCACATGGCTCACACGAGGAAAAAGATGGTGTTCAATTTGATAATTGAGCCCGCCTACATACCAAGAAATGAATTTATTATCCATAGCAAAATTTGCAGTAGTAAGCACTTGATGTTGTGCCCAAGCAGTTTCAATATGCTTTGTTTCGTCCAAAGCAATTGTTTCAAATTCTGTGTTTTCTACAACGTGAGCTAATTGAAAAACGAAAGAAAGAACAATACCCAAAGCTGCATTAGCAATAAAATAACCGGCTAACCAACCCCAGAAACCCCAAACCATTATAGGCAATACCATAAACACAGTAATGTAGTAAACTTTAGTAGCCCAGAAAACTATATGATTTTTTGTACTTAGCTTCCATGCATCTGTGGTATAAATCTTTCTAGAGAAATATTTTGTAAAATCCATAATAAAAACCCAAAAAATGGAAGACAACGCATAAATTGGTGTAAGATAAAGATGTTGAATTTTATGGGCAGGAACCCATTTTTGTGACTCACACTGGCGAATGATTGGGCTTTTTGCTATATCATCATCAATACCATCTACGTTTGTATAGGTATGGTGAATAATATTGTGTTTCTGTTTCCAAAAATAGGCACTTGCTCCTAATGCATTTGCTGATAACCCTAGAAAATCATTTAACTTAGTATTGGTACTGTAGCTACCATGATTGGCATCATGCATTATACTAAAACCTATACCTGCTGCTATACAACCAAATAAACCACAAAGTGCTAACGCAACAAACCCATTAGTGGCGGCAAGTATTATAGTAAGGTAAGTTGCAATCGCAGCTCCCCACAAAATAATTGTTTTGGAATAAAGTCTCCAATCTCCTGTTTTATTTATCTTATTGTCAACAAAATATGCATCTACTGATGCTTTCATACTATTAAAAAAAGAATTGTCTTTGTTGTTGAATACGATTTTTGCCATCGTGAATTTTTAAAGAAGTGTTAGTTAATTTGAAGTTTTAACAAATATACACTCAAATACGTATAAGTAATGTTAAGGGTTTACGTTTCCCAACAATTTGAAATTATTTAATTTAAAAGCCTCAATTCAATTTAAAGGGTACAAACATTTCGAAAAGTGGAATTGCGACTGTGAACTTTTTTTTATTATGCAGATTTTCAAAAAGATAAGTGCCGTGCATGGTTCCCATTTCTGAGCGAAGATTGCATCCACTTATATATTGGTATGAATCCGAGGGATTTATCGTAGGTTGTTCTCCTACTACCCCATCACCTTCAACCTCTCTTTTGGTTCCATTTCCATCAAAAATATACCAATGCCTACTTATTAGTTTTATTGGAAAGTCATTTTTGTTTTCGATATTAATTCTGTAGGCAAACATATATTCGCTATTTACAGTATTACTGTAGCCAGCCTCGTAGAAAGATTCTACACTTATGTTCACTCCTTCAGAAATTTTACTTATCATGTATAAGATTTCACTTTCTACAAAATTAAGTCTAATTGGCAAATAAATATTTTTAAACTTTTTTGGATTGAGTATATCCATTCTTAATAAGCCATTGCAGTACTTTTATGGTGTTATCGCCTTGTACCAATATCTCTCCCTCTTTTACAGAACCACCAGTACCACATGCTGATTTCAGCTTTTTGCCAAGTTCTTCTTTATCTGTAGTTGTCCCTATAAAATTTTCTATTAATGTGACTACTTTTCCTCCTCTGTGTTTTTTATCTATTCTTACTTTAATTTTTTGTGCTGCCGGCAACAAAGTTTCTTGCTCATTTTGTGTTTCACTTTCTATCTTAAAATCAGGGTTAGTAGAATAAACCAAACCAGATAATGAATTTATTTTTTTTGCCATTGAGAGAGAAATTTAGAAGGTTTAGGAGTTTAAAGGTTTAGCTGTTTCTATTATTTATTAGGTTATAATATCACTGCCTTCAAACTCAAATCTAAACTTACTGCTTGGTGTATTAATGCCCCACTAGAAATGTAATCAACTCCTGTAGCTGCATAGCTTTCTAAGTTGTCATAATTTATTCCGCCACTAGCCTCCGTTTCGTATTTGCCGTTTATTATTTCCAGTGCTTGTATAATTTTTTCAGGAGTAAAATTATCTAACATAATCCGGTTTACCTTTCCAGTATTCAAAACTTTTTCTACATCTTCAAGGCTGCGAGTTTCTACTTCTATTTTTAAATCGAAATTATTTTTTTGAACATAATCATAGGCTTTGATGATAGCTTTTTCTATGCCTCCACAATAATCAATATGATTGTCTTTAAGCATAATCAGGTCATACAACCCAAAACGATGATTTACTGCCCCACCAATTTTTACGGCTTCTTTTTCTAATAACCGAAAATTGGGAGTTGTCTTTCTTGTATCCAATAATTTTGTTTTATACCCTGCAATTTTGCTCACATATTTATTGGTAAGTGTAGCTATTCCACTCATTCGTTGCATGCTATTTAATACAAGCCTTTCACATTTTAATATTGTGTGCACTTTCGCTTTTACCTCAAAAGCAATCTCGCCATACTTCATAATATCTCCATCGTTTTTATAAGGCGTAAAAACAATGTCAGTCTGCATTTGGTTAAAAATAACCTCGGCTACTTGCATACCAGCAAGTATACCATCTTGCTTTATTTTCAAAACCGCTTTTCCTTCTGCTGTTTCAGCTATAGATGATAATGTGGAGTGATCGCCAGTACCAATATCTTCTGCAAAAGCATTTTTGATAAGTTCCTGTAATGCTTGATTATAGTTCATATAAACAAAGTTAAGAAACCTAAAGATAAGATGGCCGTTGCTTCGTTATGCAACAAAACTAATTTGTGCTTATTAGTTAACTAATGAAATGATGAGATTAAATAACTGGGTTATCCTCTATAGAAAGGATTGTCAAAATAAAAACCGCTCTTCCGGGCGTTGAGCATATATTTTCGGCTAAGCCTTAATTTTCAAACTTAATTTTTTGAAGAATTTGTTTGTCTCCTTTTTGTTTAAGATTTAGTGTCGTTCTAAAAGTACCTTTGCTTGTTTCTAATTTTCCCATACAATATTGCGAGCCACCTGCCTCGCCTTGGTGTATTAAAGTAAAAGATTTAATAATATTTTTTGAAAAAAAATCTTTTAATACAGTTTCTCCTTGACCTCTACTGTAGCTGCCACTTTCGCCCAGCAAGGTTATTTCAACAGTATTATCAAAATATGTAGAAACTAGAGCAGCATTACCAGATTTTATAGCAGCTATTACATCATCTATTCCACTGCGCATTGTGAAAGAACTTAATAACGCTATTGTAGCTACAAAAAGTAAAACTTTTTTCATGTAGGATAATTTTTTTAGGTATTCAATTTCTTTTGCCAAAAGTATGCCATATTGAAATAATGTGCGTAATTCTCCCCATAATTATACAAGTAAAACAAGAACTTCTTCAAATAACAGTCAATCAATTAACTTTGATATATGAAAGCAAAAAAGTCTATTCTTATTATTATGGATGGATGGGGTTTAGGGAAAATAAAAAGCAGCGATGCTATCCAAAACGCCAACGTACCATTCGTAACTTCTCTCTATTCTAATTATCCAAACAGTACACTCATTACTTGTGGTGAAGGCGTTGGATTACCAAATGGACAGATGGGTAATAGCGAAGTAGGCCATTTAAACCTTGGGGCAGGTAGAATCGTTTATCAAGACCTTGAAAGAATAAATGTAGCGATAAAGGACAAAAGCTTTTTTGATAATGATGTTATTATATCTAGCATAGAATATGCACAAAAAAACAATAAACCATTACACTTACTTGGACTTATAAGCGATGGTGGCGTTCATTCTCACATAGATCATGTAAAAGCAATTGCTACTTTGTGTGCAGCAAAAGGATTT
>JANMFB010000409.1:0-2462 GCA_031377605.1 Ferruginibacter sp. | reverse complement strand
ATCCAGCCCTGTATGTAGCCCAACTCGTGCCAGCATACTTACAGGGAAGTACCCAATAAAAACGGATGTTACAGATTGGATTGTAGGTAGGCAAAGCAATGGCAAAGGAGCAGTTTATGAAAAAATGATTGCACAACCTTTTAGTTATTTTTTGCCGCTACAAGAGGAAACTATTGCTGAAGTTGCTTTAAAAAATAATTACAAAACTTTTATTGCTGGTAAATGGCATTTAGGCGAAGATGAAAAAAACTGGCCTGAAGCAAATGGTTTTCAAATAAACAAAGGTGGTTTTAGCAAAGGCTCTCCTGCAGGGTTTAAAAATGATTCAACCGGTGGTTTTTTTACACCTTACAATAATCCAAGGTTACAAGATGGCCCCAAAGGCGAATACCTTTCAGACCGTTTAACAAATGAGAGCATTGCTTTTGTTGAAGAAAATAAAACTGCAGCTTTCTTTCTTATGTATTCCTTGTATGCAGTGCACAATCCAATGCAAGCGCCCGCCGAACTCATAAAAAAATACCAGGCAAAAAAAAGGGCTATTAATTTACCAGACAGTGCTCGTTTTAGAAAAGATGAGCCATGGATGAAATTTGAAAAAGGATGGAAACAACGAATGGTTCAAGACAATGCAGTTTACGCAGCCATGATTGAAAACATGGATGAAAATATAGGTAGGCTTCTAAATAAAATTGACTCATTAGGGTTAACAGAAAATACCATCATTGTATTTACATCAGACAATGGAGGGTTAAGTACTGCCGAAGGAAGCCCAACAGTAAATGGAGCATTAAAGGCAGGCAAAGGTTGGTTATATGAAGGCGGGATTAGAGTGCCTTTTGTTATTAAATGGCCTGGTAAAATTATGCCAAGCCAAAGCACAGAAATACCTGTGAGTTCTGTTGATATTTTCCCAACACTTTATAGAGCGATGGTTAAAAAAGCATTTACAAATAAAGAAGTTGATGGTACTGATATCATGGAACTGTTAGTAAATAAAAAAAAGAGTATGGATAGAACCATTTTTTGGCACTACCCACATTATAGCAACCAAGGTGGTAAACCCGGGGCTGCTATGATCAGAAATAATTTCAAACTGCTTTTGAATTATGAGGATAAAAGTATTGAATTATACAACCTTAAAAATGACGTAGAAGAACGATTTAATATAGCATCTGTAAACAAAATTGCAACATCAAAGTACAAAAGAGTTTTAGAAAATTGGTTAAGGAAGAATAAAGCAAAATTCCCCACAGCAAATACAAATTATAATCCTGAATTTGTAAATGTTGCAAGTAGTAAAAGTGAAGAATAATAATGCAATTGAATAATTACAAATAACACAAAAGTAAACTGTTAAAAGAAATATAACTAAGCATGCAAGCTGCCATAATTGAGTCTCTTAAAAAAGTTTTTGTTGAAACATATTCAACAGAACCGTTGATTGTAAAATCTCCGGGACGAGTAAATATTATTGGTGAGCATACAGATTATAACGAAGGGTTTGTTTTACCTGCAGCTATTGACAAAGCCGCATATATCGCTATATCCTTACGGACGGATAATGAAATTCACTTAACAGCATTAGATTTGAATGAAAACTTTACCACATCGGTTGAAGCACTAAAACCAGTAGGCGATTTAAGCTGGCCTAATTATATTTTAGGTGCTGCTGCACAATTTTTAAAGAAAGATGTTCTTTTAAAAGGTTTCAATGCTATTCTTACAAGTGATCTACCAATGGGTGCAGGCTTGTCATCTTCTGCAGCAGTAGAATGTGCAACTGTTTTTTCATTAAACGAATTGCTGCATGTAGGTCTAGAAAGAATAGAGATGGTAAAAATGGCACAAAAAGCAGAGCATGAATATGCAGGTGTTATGTGCGGTATTATGGACCAGTTTGCATCTATGATGGGCAGGGCTAAACATGTAATTAAACTTGATTGTCGCACATTGGAATATGAATACGTGCCTTTTAATTTGGAAGGAATAAAAATCTTGTTACTAAATACAAACGTAAAACATTCGTTGGCATCATCTGAATACAACACTCGGAGAAATGAGTGTACACAGGCAGTAGAATGGATAAACGAGCATATACCCAATGTACATTCTTTACGCAATGTTAAAGAAGAAATGCTGGATAAATATGTGTCGCCAAAAAATGAATTGATTGATAAAAGGGCAAGGTTTGTTGTGCAAGAAATAGGCCGCCTAGAAAAAGGCTGTGAGGATTTACATCAAGGGAACATTGCAGCTTTGGGGCAAAAGATGTTTGTCACACATGATGGATTAAGTAAAATGAACGATGTGAGTTGCAAGGAACTAGACTGGCTGGTAGATGCAGTTAGGAATAATGAAAATGTACTTGGTAGCCGCATGATGGGTGGCGGTTTTGGCGGTTGCACCACAAACCTGGCTCTTTTATCAATCTGTTCATCTTTTGGCAGTATATACTTATC
>JANMFB010000360.1:0-1708 GCA_031377605.1 Ferruginibacter sp. | reverse complement strand
CATAATAAGTTGTGAGTTTCGACGAAATCGTCGTCACAATATTGCATTTGGCATCAATATTACTTACCAAGATAATGACTGAACGCTTGTGTGATTTACACTCTTCCACCGTTATGATGCATGAAATATGGGAGGAATATGGGTTGTATACTTCACGCTGAGATGATGTACTATCAGGTGCATAAGTTTCAAGTGTATCGCGGAAGTATTTTTGCGATGTTCGTGGAGTTGCATGAGAAGTTTGACATACTTCATCCGTGATGACGAAAACACTTGTTCTCATTTTGGACCCCAAGTTGCGTTTGGAGTGTTAAGAGGTTGATTCGGTTTCGCATATTCATACCTTCCAATCAAACTAGTTTTGTAGTAAGCATCTATACCATTGCTACAAATTGTTTGAGCATTTTCTAAATGCAAAAATCCATCATTATTCAAAATATTTTCTTCTAAATAAACAGAAACTATTTTACCAATTACAAAAAACGTTTGATTTAATTTTATTGGAATAATTTCTTGTAATTCTAAACCATACTTTACCTTACTTTCTTGCACAAATGGAGCTTTAAATTCATCTATAAAATGGGGGGTTAACCCTACCTCTTCAAATTCACTTATAGAAGATTCATACTTCGCACTCGTTTGATGTGCTTTATCAACAAAGAAGGGCTGTATATGATTTATGGTATATACACCTGTAGTTTCTATATTAGTAATAGTATCGGGGGCTGCATCAATTGGTCTATTTACATAGCCAACATAAGCAGGATTACTTCCAAGATGTACAATGCTGCTAAAAATACTAAGATTTGTTTGACCTAAGGTGTTCGCAGTACCAATAAGATTTACAGATTTGAAACCCGTTAGGCTATTAATAAAATTCGCTCTATAAAACCTATCCCAAGATTCTATTTCTTGTAAACTGTAATTTCTCATATTTCGTAATTTATTGTAATTTTATATGATGAAGTCAATAAGCATTGTTTTTCCACATCAGTTATTCAAAAATAGTCCGGCAATCTCAAAAAACAGGCCTATTTATTTAGTTGAAGAATATTTATTTTTTCGCCAATATAATTTTCACAAACAAAAACTAATATTGCATCGTGCCAGTATGAAATATTACGAGTCCCATTTGTTAAGCACAAAACATATTGTAACTTATGTGGAGACTACCCAAAAAACTAACGAAATTAAAACGTTGATAGATGCTTTAGCAAAAGAAAAAGTAACAGAAATACATATAACTGATGTGGTAGATTTTTTACTTGAAAAAAAAATAAAAATAGCCTGCAAAAAAAATAATATAGAATTACAAATACACGATACTCCTTATTTTTTGAACTCTATGGAGGATGTAGCTGAATATTTTAATAAGAAAAAAACATATTTTCAAACAGATTTCTATACACAACAACGTAAGCAAAGAAATATATTGATGGAAGCCGAGGGAAAACCTATTGGTGGCAAATGGACATTTGATGCAGAAAACAGAGCCAAATTTCCAAAAGATGAACTAGTGCCGAAAATAACTTACCCTAAGCAAAATGAATTTATAATAGAAGCAAAATCGTATGTTTTAAAAAACTTTAATAATAATTATGGAAGTGCAAATGGGCCCTATTTATTTGCTATTACGCACAAGGAAACAAAAGATTGGTTAATAGATTTTTTGAAAAACAGATTTGAAAAATTTGGTATTTATGAAGAT
>JANMFB010000053.1:0-8337 GCA_031377605.1 Ferruginibacter sp. | reverse complement strand
AATTCTTTTGGAGATGGCCTTGCAGGAAGCGGAGATTTAGCGGTACCAACCGCTATTGATACAGACAACTCTGGCACCATGAGTTATGTGAGAATTGAATATGCGGGATATGCGTTTCAGCCGGATAAAGAAATTAACAGTTTAACAATGGCAGCAGTAGGAAGCGGAACAACAATAGACCATATTCAAACTATTTATGCAAAAGACGATGCTTTTGAGTGGTTTGGAGGAACGGTAAATTGTAAATATCTAATTGCATTAAAAACACAAGACGATGACTTTGATACT
This sequence comes from Ferruginibacter sp., assembly GCA_031377605.1. GTDB lineage: Bacteria > Bacteroidota > Bacteroidia > Chitinophagales > Chitinophagaceae > Ferruginibacter. Next base: position 8,049 of record JANMFB010000053.1, on the reverse strand, counting down.
GACAATGGTTACAGAGGAAATGTACAATTTGGGTTGGTGTTAAGAGATTCACTAATTGCAGATATTTCCACTTCAGAAGCATTTGAAAGCGATAACAATTCTGGTGGTACAACAGCAACTCCAAAAACTGCTGCTGTATTTAGCAATATAACCGCTATTGGGCCTAGAGCTACATTAAACAATATTGGTAGCTCATTGTTTAGAGCAGGCGCACAAATCAGAAGAAACTCTGGTATATCAATCTATAATTCAATCATTATTGGTTGGCCACAAGGCATTTTAATAGATGCAAGCACAGGCACTCCTACTGATTTAAATATAAATGATAACTCATTAAGAATTAAAAACACAACCCTTGCTGGAAACACAATCAACGTAAAATATACCGCCAGCGGTTCTGCTGCTACAGGAGCTTCAGATGCTAGTATTCTTGCATGGTTTACTACTGGTAATGCAAACGACATTCTTACAAACACTTCAGATGCAAAATTAATTCAACCATTTAATTATTCAGCAGTTGATCCCACTCCTTTTGCAGGTAGCAATGGTAATGTGCTCATAAATACAGGCGCTAGTTTTACAGACAGTAAAGTGGCAAATCCTTTTTTTACTGTTGTTGCATTTAGGGGAGCAATTTCTCCGGCAGGCGTAGAAAGTAACTGGTGGAAAGGTTGGGCTAGATATACTAACTTGTAAGCTAAACATAACAAAAGTAAAGCCCTGAGACTCAAGTCTTGGGGCTTTTTGGTTAAATGAACTATAAGAATGAAATCCATTCATGTTTGAAATTGTTGCCCATGTTTTTACCATAAAGGAAAGAAAACAAAAAACTTCTTTATGTATTTTGGGTTCTTATTAATCAGTTAGCTATACAAAAGCGCTTAATATTCTTAACCCCCTTATGTTTATAAATTGCTACACTCGTTTAAAAATATACATCAATTTTTCTTGCCGGGCAGCGTAAACCCAAAGCTCGTGCCCACATCCAGCTTGCTACGCACATGTATGCTTTCTTTATGAGCCTCTATAATGTGTTTGCAAATAGCTATTGAGTAAGCTGAATGTTGTATATTTTGGTGATACAATTACGATTCAAACGGAGCTCGAATATTTTGATGACGTACAAAAAAATATAACAGAAAAAGAAGTACTTGCTTTTTTTGCCTACACGAACAATCAAAAATTTCAACCCGTAATAGATTCGCTTTTACATTATAAGAATAAGTTTGCACTAAACGACTGGCTATACTACCAGCCTATAAGAAGAACGGCAGAAGCCATTTGCCCCAAAAAAAACAACTTCGAGTATTATACTTTATACAAGTGGTTCTTGTTGGTAAAAAGTGGATACAATGCGCAATTAGCATTCATAAATAAAAAGTTGTTGCTCTATGTACAAAGCAACGACAATGTGTATGACTTACCGCTTTTTGTAATCAACGAAAAGCAATACGTATGTTTGAATATACACGACTTTGAAAAAATAAATTTTAAAGAAAATGAGCTAAAGCGGGTAAATATTGATGTGCAAACAGCAACAAAACCTTTTTCATATAAAATAGATTATATACCGGAGTTTAAAGAAAAATACATAAAAGAGAAAGAAGTATTTTTTACATATCATCGCAGGATGAATACATTTAAAATTGCGATAGACGCACAAATGGAAATTCTCTTTAACAACTACCCGCAAGTAGATTTTGATTACTATTTTAATATTCCGCTTAGTAGAAAAACATACAATTCCCTTATTCCAAGATTAAAAAATAAAGTAAAAAAGAAATCCCAAAAAGCGGGCGTAGCCTACTTGATGAATTTTACCAGAAATGCTTTTTTATATGAAACCGATGAAGAGAATTTTGGAGTAGAGAAAAGGCTTTCGCCAGAGCAAACACTAATGAATAAGTACAGCGATTGCGATGATAGGGTTGCACTGTTTTATTATTTGGTGAAAGAAATATATGATTTGCCAATGATATTATTGTTATACCCCACACATGTTACAATAGCGGTAGCGTTGCAAAAACCTTTGGGCACCCCCATATCATATAAAGGAATATTATTTACACTTTGCGAACCTACGCCGCAAAAAGATGATTTGCCCATTGGCGAAATGATGGAATCTTATAAAAATATTGAGTTTAAGATTGTATACGAATATTTTCCTTCAAAAAAATAGGTGTTTGATATGATTACTACGATATAAAGATAGCTGCGGTAAAACTGAAATCATTATTAGGCTTTGCAGCTAACAATATAATTACTGCCATTAATAATCGCTATAACCTTTGTTAAGAATAAAAACCAAAGAAGGGCTGAAAGATTACCACCTAACAATAGCGCCATAATCATTTAATAACTATAACCATTTATAAACCCAATATGCTTTTCTGATTTTTAATGTTTAGCAATAAATTTTAAACAATCTACCAACAGAAAGAGTTAATATTTCCATAACTATTTGGTAACCCCCACTAAGTAATAATAATTTTCCTTTGCAGAAATTGGAACAAATGAAAAGATTGTATTTTCTTATTATATTAATTGCCATATCTCAAATTGTATTTGCACAAGCGGGAAAAATTACTGGAAAAATTATAAGTGCCAGTTCGGGGCAACCATTGGGAGGTGCTAGTGTTACACTAATAGAAAAAACAAGAACAAAAGCTGCTGACCAAAATGGCGTTTTTGGTTTTGCTAAATTAGAAGCAGGAAAATACTCTATAAAGTGCAGCTACGCAGGCTATGATGCAAAAATTATCGAAGAAATAATTGTAAAGGATAATGATAATACCGACATTAGTATTTCGTTGGATATAAAAGCATCTGATGCAGTAATAGTAACTGCACCTAAAAGACTAAAAGCAGCAGGAGCAACAGTAGAATCTTTATTGATAGCACAAAAAAACAGTGCCAGTGTAAGTGATGGAATAACTGAACAGAGCATTAAAAAAACACCAGATAAAAGTAGCAGCGATGTTATAAAAAGAGTAAGTGGGGCAAGTATACAAGATGATAAGTTTGCTGTAATAAGGGGGCTAAACGATAGGTACAATGCAGCGTTTATAAATGGAGCACCACTGCCAAGTACCGAGAGTGATAGAAAGGCATTTGCATTTGATATATTTCCATCTGCAATATTAGACAACCTAATAATTTATAAAACGGCTACGCCGGATAAGACAGGGGAGTTTGGTGGCGGTATTATCGAAATTACAACAAAATCTACTTCATCAAAGCCCATTGGTATTTTAACAATTGGTCAAGGTTTCAACTCATTAATAACCGGAAAAAATCGCCTTTTTTCTGAAATGGTAGGTAACAACGATTGGTTAGGATTAGACGATGGTACCAGAGCCTTGCCTGAGGGAATACCTGCTGATAAAAATGGATTTCAACAAGGCTTGACGTCTGATGGAAGATTACAATTAGCAAAACGATTTGGTAAATATAAATGGGGTGTAAAATCCGCTAACACAAGACCAAATTTCAATTTTCAGCTAGCTAAAAGTTTTAATATTTTACGAAAAAAAGAAGAATTTATTTCCTCAATTTTTTCAATGACGTACAACAGAGGCTTTACTTTTGTAACTGGTGAAAGAAATGGTTATGAAGACCCTGGTTTTGTCATCACTGGGCCAATTACTCAAAATAGAAAATATACTGATTCTATTTATAATGATGAAGTAATATGGGCAGCATTGGGCAATATTGGCATAAAAATTAATAACCGAAACAATATAAGTTGGAAAAATAACCTGAGTGTAAATACTGATAATAAATTGGTTAGAAGGGTTGGTGCTTCTGATTTCGATTCTGCACCAGATGACATCCAAAAACAAACGTTAAAGCAGTTCACCTCGGATAAAATATTTACAAGCCAACTTATTGGAGAGCATCAAGTAGGTAAAATAAAGACAAAAATAAATTGGTTAGCTGCCTATAGCAAGGTTAATAGGGAAATTCCGATGCAGTTACTTTCTGCCGAAGGCTTTTTAGCTTCAGCTGGTTCAGCATCCAATGGCGCAAGCGGAGGTATGATTTCTACAAACTCTCAAGAAAACATAAAAAATGCTAAAATAGATATCGTTCAGCCCTATACATTTATGAAAAATACACAAAATTTTGTAAAAATTGGTGCAGGATATCAACGCAGAGAAAGAGATTTTTCAAGCAGGGGACTAAACTTTGTTCCATATGAAGGCTCCACATATCTAGCAGATTTTAGCATCTATAAATTACCAGATGAGCAAAAATATTTAGAACAATATTTAGGGCTAATGTCAAACGGTAAAGCAGGTATATCGGTGCAAGATGGCTCAATACCGAATTCTGAATACTTAGCATCATCCACTATCAACCATGCTTACATAATGAATGACCAGCGATTTTTTAAAAAATTAAGAGCGATTTACGGGTTGCGCATGGAAAGCTTTAATCAAAAATTAGTAGCAGCTCAAAGAGGATTAGGCGCTATCAATTTGGACTATACAAAAGTAGATTTTTTACCTTCAGTAAACGTAGTGTACGCTCTTACACCAAAAACAAACCTCAGGGCATCATATAGTGAAACGTTAAATAGGCCTGAGTTTAGAGAGTTAGCTTCTTTTGTTTTTTATGAGTACATAACAGGTTTAACATTTGCAGGAGATTCAACTAACACAAGAGCAAAAATAAATAACTACGATTTTAGATATGAATTTTATCCAGGTAAATCACAATTACTTTCTATTTCCGCTTTTTATAAAAAATTTACCAATCCTATTGAATTGATTTTCTCTCCTTTATTTCCAAATGAGGTTCGATATACTAATCAACCGGAAGCAACAGTTTACGGTGTTGAAGCCGAGTTTAGAGTGCTATTATCTACTCTATTTGGTAATAAGAACGAAAATGGATTATTAAGCAAATTTACCTTGGCAGGCAATGGGGCACTTATTAAATCGAGAGTTCCTTTGGGTACAGCACCTGATAGTACAGAGCTTGCTCGCCCGTTGCAAGGTCAGTCGCCTTACATTATTAATGCATCGTTGGCATATAGCGATGAAAAAACAGGCCTTTCATCTACATTGTCCCTAAATAGAATTGGGGAAAAATTAGTAATTGGCGGCAGTATAAATAAAGCAGATATTTACGATAGAGAAAGAACAGTTATTGATTTTCAATTAGCCAAAACTTTTTACAATAACAAGGTTGAATTAAAATTTAACATTAGAGATCTTTTGGCTCAGAATATTACCACATATTTCGATTTTGATAGAAGTAAATCTTTTACAGAAAAGGATAGAATTTTTTCTTCAAATATTTCTCCAAGGGTATTTAGCTTTACTGGTACATTTAAATTTTAATTTAAAAAAGCCCTCAATACATTAACAGCGGTATTAAATAAAAAAAGTGCAAAGCAATTTTCTTTTGTTTTGCACTTTTTTTATTTAATAAATTTCATGCTTCCTAATTTTTTAATATGTCATATTAAAAAAATTTTTTTACATTTTTTAATTACACTGTAAGCTTGTTACTTGTTAAAGCTTTTTAAAAAAAGCCTTAACAATTTATTCATGTATAAAACACAATTTCATTACAGTTTGGTAATGGTAAAAATCACTAAATTTTTAACATAAATTATACTTTTACGTTCAAGTTTTTAATATGAGAATTTCCCAATATTTATAGAAAAATACCTGTATTTACAGGGCTTTCAGCTTATGGTGTTTATTTTTAAAACTATCAAATTACAATGTTATCTACCAACACAACAATACAACCAATTACTACAAGTTTATTGTTTATCCAGTATCAAATTATTCGTAGAGAAATTACTACACAAAAAAGTACGCAACAGCACACATTTTTTTATACAAATAATCATCGCCAATGAAGAAAACAAATAACATTAAATCACACTAAAACAAAAAAATCAACAATTATTTACACAAAAAAAATTAAAAATGAAAAAGAAAATCTTATCAATTTTACCCTTAATGTTATTTACAGCAATGCTTGTAAATGCACAAGCACCTGAAGCTACAACATACCGTGGTGCCTTTGCCCCTGCCCCTACGCCAATGTGGACAGAGAATTGGACCAACTGGAACCCCAATGCTACCCCCTACGGAACTGGATTACCTGTGGCTACTAAAACTGGCGTGTTAGGAAACTTTGCAACACCTTCAACCATTACATGGGTAAAGGACAGTGTTTATTTATTATCAGGTCCTGTTTATTTAGACAGTTTATGTACGCTTGTTATTCAGCCAGGTACAATAATCAAAGGTAACTCCGCTGTAATTATAAGTTCTTTAATTATACAAAGAGCTGCTACATTGATTGCCAATGGTACGCCATGTGAACCCATCATATTTACTTCTGACAAGGCTGCTGGTCAAAGAATTGCAGGCGATTGGGGTGGAATTACCCTCTTAGGCAGAGCTAGGACAAACCAAGGATCCAACGTAAACATTGAAGGTATTGGTGTGACCGAGCCACGTGCTCGTTTTGGCGGTATTATTGATACTGATAACTCAGGTTCTTTAAAATATGTTCGTATTGAGTACGCGGGCTATCCATTAACACCGGGTAACGAATTAAATTCATTAACAATGGGTGGTGTAGGTAGTGGTACTACAATTGATTTCGTGCAAGTTTCTTTTGGTAATGATGACTCGTTTGAGTGGTTTGGTGGTACTGTAAATTGTAAGCATTTGATAGCTTACAGAGGGTTGGATGATGATTTTGATACTGACTTTGGTTATAGTGGTTTGGTTCAATTTGGATTGGCTATTAAAGATCCTGCAATTTCAGACGATCCAAATGCAACCCCACCCTCTACGTCTGAAGGTTGGGAGTCAGATAATAATAATTTTAACTCTCCAAATTTTGGCGGTACACCCCAAACCAGTGCAAGGTTTTATAACATTACACAAATTGGGGCATATAGATGTGGTACTAACGCAGGTGGTATTACTAACCCGACAGCTACAAACAATGGACATAGAAGAGGTGCCCGTATAAGAAGAAATTCTGCTATAAGTATTTTCAACAGTATTTTAATGAACAATTTTACTGGTTTGTTCATTGAAAACGCACCTACACAAGCTAACTATAACGCAGGTACGTTGCAATTTAAGAATAACATTATAGCAATGGATTCTACATTTCTTTCGACTGTTACAGGAACCACTACCATAAATGGAGGTTTATGCAAACCGGGGCAAGACGCATTTACAACAAATGCAGCATATACACTTGCAAATACCAACACTATTTTAAATACACCATGCGATTTGTTAACAAATGCTTGGAGTTTTTTAAACCCTGATTATCGTCCAAATGGAGCTGGTTCTGGCGCTGCATTGTCTGGTTGCGATTTAGCACCAGGTATTCAAATAGCTAATGCCTTATTTACCGCTAACGCTGTAACTGACATTTTGGTAGATGTATTTGAAAATGGTATAGGAAATTCAAATGGTACAATAACAATTACAATACCTACTAATGCTGTATCTGGTTGGACTCTTGGCTTAATAGGCGGACAAGTGCTTACTGGTACACCAACAACAGGAACGCAATTCGGTACTTCTGCAGGCAACTCTGGTAATGCTTACGATAATAGGGGTTGGAGATTTAGTGTATCAGGAGGAAACTTAATAGCTACCTCTGTTGCAGGCTATAGCATACCAGTAGGTGGTCAAGCTACTATAGGTCTTACAGCAAGAAGAAACAGTGGTACACCAAACGGAACAAACCAAAATTTATCTGTAGGCGTTACTGCTTTATCAGATATTGATGGTACTAATAATGGTGCACTTACAGGTTTAGGTGCTATTCAATAAACATTAAAGAAACTAAAAAAATAATTTAAAATCATTTTGTAAAAAAAAGACAATGAAATTTATAAAGTTAATAATGCTTTTTTGCATAGGTGCATTTTTTGTAGCATCTAATGCAATCGGCCAAGTAAACCCAACTATCAGTGTGATAGGTCAAGGGACTACTAACCCAATGAATGTTGGGGAAGTTCCATTAGGTGGCACACTTGATCTTTTGATA
>JANMFB010000350.1:0-7932 GCA_031377605.1 Ferruginibacter sp. | reverse complement strand
TGATTTAATAAATGAAACATTAAGCAACAATTGAGAAAAGTATTAATTATATATCCCCATTTTCCTCCTTCTAATTTAGTAGGAGTTCATAGGGCAAGGTTATTTGCTCAGCATTTGCCATCTTTTGGTTGGGAGCCAGTAGTGCTCACTGTTCATGAAAATTTCTATGAAGAAAACTTGGATCTTAATCTAGTAAAACTATTGCCTAAGGATTTAAGAATAGAAAAAGTTAATGCAGTAAAGCGTTTTGCTTTTATTGGAGATATTGGAATTAGGGCTTTTTTTTCCTTATACAAAAAAGCAAAACAACTTTTGCAAGCAGAAAAATTCGATTTTATTTATATCCCTATTCCTTCTTTCTATTGTGCATTGCTTGGCAGATTGCTACATAGAAAATCAAAAGTAAAATACGGTATTGATTATATTGACCCTTGGGTACATAACTTCCCTGGAAGTGAAAAAATTTTCAGTCGGCATTGGTTTAGTACAAAACTTGCAAAAATATTGGAACCCATTGCTTTAAAAAATGCATCACTTGTAACTGGTGTAGCAGAAGGATATTATGACGCTGTGCTGAAAAGAAATCCTCACTTGCAAGATATTGTAACGGGAGCAATGCCTTATGGAGGTGAAGCAAAAGACCATGAAATAATTCATTCTTTACATATTGAACCATATCTTTTTAATAAAAAAGAAGGTAAATTCCAATTTGTATATGCTGGAGCAATGCTACCCAAAGCCTATGAACCTTTAGAAAAAATATTTGAATCAATTGCTGTTAATAAAAGAAGTTTCGAAAATGTAGAATTTCATTTTATAGGTACAGGTAAAAGAGCAAATGATAATGAAAGTTACAATATTAAATCGCTTGCAGAAAAATATTCATTATGGGGGGACATCGTTTTTGAATATCCAGCTCGTATTCCTTATTTGGATGTATTGGTCCATCTAAATATTGCGGATGCAGTATTTGTACTTGGCAGTACAGAGCCTCATTATACTCCTTCTAAAGTTTATCAAGCTGTATTATCTGAGAAATCTATTTTTGCTGTGTTGCATGCTGCAAGTACAGCCGTTAAAGTTATTGAAGAAGCAAATGTAGGAGTAGTTTTATCTTTTGATGGGGAAAAAGATTTAAAAAAAATATCAGAAAATTTTATTTTAAAATTTAATAAGTTTAATGAATTTTGTGATCATTTTAGTCCCGGACAAGTGAATAGAAAATTATTTGATATTTATTCAGCAGAGTCAGTTACTAAAAAACTTTCTTTATTGTTAGATAAAGCTATTGAATATAATGCATAAGCTAGCAATCATATCAACCCATCCTATACAATACAATGCTCCATTGTTTAAGATGCTTACGGAGCGTAACAATGTGTCAATAAAAGTTTTTTACACTTGGAGTCAATCTGAATCAGGAAAAAAATTTGACCCTGGTTTTGGTAGAAATATTGAATGGGATATACCTCTATTAGAAGGATATGAATATTCATTTTCTGCGAATATTGCTAAAATTCCGGGGACACATCACTTTAATGGAATTAATAATCCAAATCTTATAAGTGAAATAGTCGATTGGAAGCCAGATGCTATTTTAGTTTACGGGTGGAGTTTCAAGAGTCATTTAAAATTATTGCGCTATTTCAAAGGCAAGATTCCTGTATTATTTAGAGGGGATTCTACATTATTAGATGAAAGTAATGGAATAAAGAAAATACTACGAAGGTTATTTTTAAAATATGTTTTCTTACATGTAGATATTGCACTGTATGTAGGAGAAGCTAATAGAAAATATTTTTTAGCAAATGGGTTAAAAAATGAGCAACTGTTTTTTATGCCTCATGCGATTGATAATGCAAGATTTAATTTCAATGAAGAAAATAATGCTAAAGCAATTGATTTAAGAAATAGTTTAAGCATAAAACCTTCAGAAATTATTTTTTTATTTGTGGGCAAATTAGAAACAAAAAAACAACCAAATTTATTAGCCAAAGCTTTTGTAGAATGTAAATCTCCAAATGCGCAACTCGTATTTGTAGGAAATGGGATTTTAGAAGAAGAACTAATAAAAGAATATAAAAGTAATAAAAATATACACTTTTTAGGTTTTCAAAATCAATCATTAATGCCCGCAATATATGCTATGTCCAATGTTTTTGTTCTGCCATCCTCGGGTCCAGGAGAAACTTGGGGTCTTGCAATAAATGAAGCAATGGCTGCTGGTAAAGCTATTATTACAAGTGATGCTTGTGGTGCTTCTTATGATTTAATTAAGAATAATGAAAATGGTTTTATTTTTCCAAAAAACAATTTTGAATTATTAAAAAGTAAAATTGCTTACTTTATAGATAATGAAATTAAAATCATTAAGATGGGAATTAACTCTAATAAAATTATACAAGACTATAGTTATTTAAATGATTGTATAGCTTTGGAAACTGTTGTAAAAAAGTGCTGTACTATTAAATGAGAAATAAAATACTATTTGATGAGGGAAGTAAAGGTTTTTTGCTATTATTTCTAATTAGCCAGTTATTTCTAACAAATGGAATTATACTTTTTGCAGGTATGTTTATTTTTTTCTTGCTTTTTTATAATTTACAACAACCATTTAAACCTTCTGTTTTTACCATCATACTTTTGTATCATTTTATTCAAATTTCTGCAGCAGTGTGGCAAAGTAATAATTTGGGCCAGGATATAAACTATAGATCTAACAATACCATTTATGCCATAATTGTTTCCTATGTTGGTTTATTTTGTATTTTTCTTCCAATTATATATTACCAAAATAAAATACCTAAACTCACGCTCGACAAACTTAAGCAACATGCAAATAGGTTATCTATAGAAAAAACATTTAAGGTATATGTGGTTGGTTTCTTTGTAATGAATGCACTTACCGGTGTAGCTTTTTTTATTCCATCTCTTACACAAATCATATTTAGTCTTGGTAATATTAAGTGGTTTCTTTTTCTTTTATTTGGTTCTCAAGTTATACTCAAGAATAGGATGAACAAAGAGTTGTATATATTTTGTGCAATAGAATTTGCTTTAGGCCTTTTTAGTTATTTTTCTGATTTTAAAACTGTTATTTTTTTTATTGCAATCTTAGGTCTTACATTTATTTCTGTAGTAAGGTTTAATAGAATGATAATTGGTGTGCTTGCATTAGTGGTATTGATTTTTGGAGGTATTTTTTGGACAAGTATCAAAAGTGAATATCGAACATTTCTAAATAAAGGAAGCAATACCCAATCTGTACAGGTAGATAAAGGGGATGCATTAAATAAGCTAATCGAGTTATCAGAGAAAACTACTGGTAATAGTTTTACAGATGCAACAGATAATTTTCTGGATAGGCTTCAGTACATGTTTCATTTGGCAAAAACGATGGATAGAGTACCAACGGTGATTCCCTATCAAAATGGGGCAAATTTAGGATCAACATTATCTTTTGTGCTTACTCCCCGAGTTTTAAATCCAGACAAAGGTGTTTATGATGCATCAAAGCGTGCATCAAAATATACTGGTATTCAATATTTAGGTGTAAAAAGAGGTGTTTCTGTAAGTCTTGGATATTTTGCCGATTGTTATATTGACTTTGGTTATATAGGTATGTTTTTTCCTTTGCTTATTTTAGGGCTAATTTTTGGGAGTAGTTATTTTTACTTTGTAAGAAAATCGTCTAGTAATTATGTTTTTAATTTTGCAGTGGTAGGAGCTATATATCTGGAGCTATTTGCATTTGAGTCCGATAGTATTTTTCTTGTAGGAAGATTATATGTTAATCTCTTAATTTTTTTCTTGCTCAAAATGTTTTTATTCCCAAAACTAACTGCATACATTCAAATGCCTTTAAAATCAATAAAAGAATCATAGTCTTTATTTCCATACCATGGTTTCTTCCTGCTTTTAGAGCAGGTGGGCCTATTCAGTCTATTGCCAATTTGGTAATGAATATAAAAGACGGCACTCAGTTTAAAATTTTTTGTAGTGAATCAGATCTAAATGGTGAACTATTGGTAAATATTGAAACAAATAAATGGATAAAGTATAATGACAACACAGACGTTTTTTATGCTACAAAAGAAGGGTTAACCAAAAAAATAAAGAATCAAATTGATATTATAAAACCCGATTCACTTTTTATTATCGGGATTTTTTCTTGGCATTATAATATTGTTCCCCTAATATTCGCAAAAACTAAAAGAAAAATACTATCTGTTCGAGGGATGTTACATCCCGGAGCACTCACTCAAAAGAAAAGAAAAAAACGTGTTTTTCTACAATTGCTCAGGTGTTTAAAAATTCAAGAAAAAATCTGCTTTCATGCAACAGATATGGAGGAAGAAAAATTTATAAAAAATGAATTTGGTAAAAATGTAAATATCGTTGTTGCAAGTAATTTTGGGAAAGAAATAATACCAAGTTTGCCTTTATTTAAGGAGATTGGTTCATTAAGGTTGGTTACAATAGCACTTATAAGTCCTATGAAAAATCATTTGCTGGTTTTAAAAGCTTTAGAACAATGTACTGCAAATATTCAATATGATATTTATGGTGCTATAAAAGATGAAGAATATTGGGCAAAATGTTTGCATCAGATAAAACATCTGCCTCAAAATATTAGCGTGTCTTATCATGGAGAACTTTTGCCAAGTTTGTTGGAAGACACGCTATCATTGTACCATGTCTTTATTATGCCAAGTAAAAGTGAAAATTTTGGACATTCTATTGCTGAAGCATTAAGTGCAGCCAAACCAGTAATAACAAGCCACTATACACCATGGAATAATTTACAACAAAATAAAGCTGGTTTAAATGTAGAAACCACTGAAGTGCAAATTTTAGAGGGTATCAGTGCTTTAGCAAACTTGGATAATGATGAATATAAAGTATTGGTTGAAGGTTCAAAAAATTACAGCTTACAAAAAGCTAACACCTTACAAAATCTGAAAGCATATCAAAAATTATTTCTAGCAAACTAATGCAATCTGCTAATAAATATTTCTTACGCTTTGTATTTTCATTTTGTTGCATTTTTTTACTTTGTTATTTTGGTATTAAATTTTTAACCGGTTTTGCAGTTGAAGGAGGAAACTATAGCCCATTTGTAGCAAAATATCTTGACATTGCATCTTGGACAAGGGACTTACTTTTATTTAGTACAAAGATTGTTGTGGGTATTTTTGGCTACGAGACTTATAGAGAGAGTGAATATATTTTTAGAATTAGCAGTGGGGGAGGCATTAAGATTGTTTATTCTTGCTTAGGTTTTGCTGTAATGAGTTTTTGGATAGCATATACTATCGCTTCAAAAGCGGAGTTAAATAAAAAAATTATTTGGTTGTTTAGTGGCTTATTAATTCTTTGGATAATCAATGTTATTCGTATAAGTCTAGTTTTAATAGGTACAACCAAAAGTTGGCGTTTCCCATTTGGTTGGGATCATCACACTTGGTTTAATATTATTGCATACGGAGCAATTTTTACTATGATGTACTTTTTTGAAAAAAACATAAAAAATAAATCCATTGAAAGTTGATTTAGCTACTTACAACAATAATTGGTATAAGCCCGGTTCTTCTGTTAAGAGGTTTTTATGGTACTATGTAAACCTTATTTTTTTTAACAGTGGTTGGTTCCCATTTTATGGCATCAAAATATTTTGCTTAAAGTTATTTGGAGCCACTGTAGGAAATAATGTTTTAATAAAGCCTCATGTTAATATTAAATATCCTTGGCTGCTTTCTATTGGTAATAACGTTTGGATCGGGGAACAAGTATGGATAGATAACCTTGCTCAAATAACTATTGGCAATAATGTATGTATATCGCAGGCTGCTTTACTATTATGTGGTAATCATAATTACGCTAAAACAACATTTGATCTTTCTGTAAACACCATCACAATAAATGACGGCGCTTGGCTTTGTGCTAAAGCTGTAATAACTGGAGGGGTAGTCTGTGGGAGCCATGCAGTAATTAGTACTGGAGCTGTCTTAAGTAAAGATGCAGAACCTTACCATATTTATGCTGGTAATCCTGCTATAAAAATAAAAGAAAGGAAAATTAATTAGTAGTTCACACTATTATTACTTATCAAAATACCCTCACTTTAACTCATCTAAATTATAATTTCAATGTAAATCTTGTTTTTTGTACATAGTATCATAATGGCTGTATAGTAGTTTTTCTAATGAATGTAATTATTAATGGAATTTTTTAAAATAATTCCTATTTCACATAATAAAACATTCGAAATCGAGTTTTAGAAAAGAATAAGTTACAATGTTAATTTATTTTGAATCTATAATTTGAAGAACAACATCCAATACTTCTGTTATGAAAATATCCCTAATAACCGTTACTTACAACGCAGAAAAATATCTTGCAAGCTGTATAGAATCCGTTCTTATGCAGAGTTACAAAAATATTGAACATATTATTATTGATGGTAATTCTACTGATAGTACCATTTCAGTAATAAAAAAATACGAATCTAAGATTTCAAAATGGATATCTGAGCCTGATAAAGGAATGTATGACGCCCTAAATAAGGGAATGAAATTAGCAACAGGTGATGTTATCGGGATATTAAACAGTGATGATATGCTTGTTTCTTCAGATACCATCCAATCAATTGTAAATGCTTTTAATGAAAATAATGTTGATTCAGTTTACGGTGATTTACAATATGTAGACCAAGAAGATAAAAATAGGGTCTTCAGGGTTTGGAAAGGAAAACAATATAATAGAAATTTATTTAAAATGGGTTGGATGCCCGGTCACCCAACATTTTATATCAAAAGATCATTGATACAAGAGCACGGTGGTTATGAAAATCATTATTATACAGCTGCCGATTATGAATTTATGGCTCGCTATTTATTCAAATACAATATTTCTTCTTTTTACCTTCCTAAGCTTATTGTAAAAATGAGAACTGGAGGTGCAAGCAATAAAAATATCAATCAAAGAATTAAGGCAAATAGAAAAGATTATTTAGCTATGAAAACAAATGCTATTCCAATGCCTTTTCTTGTATCTATTTTAAAGCCACTTTTAAAAGTTCACCAGTTTAGTGTCTCTACTAACATAGGAATTTTCTAAATGTTTTCATTTTTTAAGAAAAAAACGGTACACTACGATAACGGATATTTTCCGATTCAAACAGATATACACTCTCACATCCTTCCAGGAATTGACGACGGATCGCCAAATATAGAAACTTCCCTACAATTGATAGACGGGCTTATAAAGCTTGGAATTACTGAGTCTATAGCCACACCTCACATCATAGGCGATATGTATCGCAACAATGCTGAAACAGTAAATGTTGCATTAGCATTACTAAGAAATGCATTGGCAGCAAAGCAAATAGATTTTAAGGTAAATGCTGCAGCTGAGTATATGCTAGATTTTTATTTTTTAGAATTACTCCATAACAAAGTACCATTACTTACTTTAAAAGAGAATATAGTACTTACAGAATTTTCCTATGCCGAGCGGCCTCAAAAAGTAGAACAAATATTATTTTCCATCATTACAGAGGGCTATCAACCCATCTTAGCTCACCCTGAGCGATATGCATACTTTCATAGTGATTATAAACAGTACCATCACTTAAGCGATATTGGTTTTTCACTTCAAGTAAATCTATTATCTCTCACTGGTTATTATGGTAAAGATGTGGCGAAAGCTGCAGCATATATCATCAAAAATAATCTTATGGCTTATACTGGTACAGATTTACACCATCACCGCCATATGCAGGCGTTCCAATCTCCCACCAATAGAGCAATTTTTGCAGAAGCTTTTCAAGGAAAAAAAATAAATGAGGAAATGATGTTCTAGTAGCTTCATTTTTTTATTTTGTTGGATGTTATCAAATTATTAAATTGCATAAACAAAAAGGCCCCCACT
>JANMFB010000320.1:0-4609 GCA_031377605.1 Ferruginibacter sp. | reverse complement strand
AGCAGCCTAAAAAGGCTACTTTTTTGACTTTTTCAAAAACAAAACGCTTTACAGTCAAATACAATTTTTTGGTAGCCCGCTTTTAAGAAAGTTGAACCCATAAAAAAGAGACTGCCCTTTTTTTGTTTTGGAACAGCCTCTCATAAAATAATATTTTTTACTAAGCTCTTCCCATTTTTCTTAGATACATCGTATGAGAAATGATTGCATCTCTTGTTCTTTTAAACTCAATGTATTTTACATTAAACTCCTCGCAAGTACTTTTTATTATTTTACTTATAGCAGGATAGTGTATATGAGAAATTTTTGGAAATAAATGGTGCTCTATTTGAAAATTTAGACCACCTACCAACCAGCTAATCAATTTATTTTTTGTAGCAAAGTTTGCGGTAGTTTCTATTTGGTGTATTGCCCATTCATTTTCTATGTCGTTGTTTGCAGTAGCTACAGGAAAAGCAGCTTCTTCTACTGTGTGAGCAAGTTGGAAAACAACACTAAGCACAAGACCTGCAAACATACTCATTACAAAAAATCCTAAAAGCCATGGGAAGAAACCTACCATGTAAATTGGTAAAACAATAGCAATTCCATAGTAAAAAGCTTTTGCTGCCCAGAAAGCGATATGGTTAAATGTAGAGAACTTTTTGATGGGAACATTACCCACTTTCTTAGTAAAATACTTTTTATAATCAGTATGAAATACCCAAGACACTAGTAACAATGTATACAAAAACCAAACATAAATATGTTGAAAGCGATGAATTTTTAATTTTTTTTGAGTAGTACACATCCTTAGTAAGGAACCAACTTCAATATCATCATCTATACCATCAATATTAGTATATGTATGGTGAATAATGTTGTGCTTGTTCATCCACATAAGCATACTTGCACCAAGCCCATTTACAGAAAATGCAGCTATTTTATTCCAAAATGCGCTTTCACTAAAACTACCATGACCTCCATCATGCATTACGTTGAAACCTATGGCAGCTGTAACGCCACCCATAGCCAAACATTCGGCAATAGCAATCCATGCATTTGGCGTGAAGAAAATTACATGCACATACAAAGCCACGTAAATAGTCCATAACAATGCTGCTTTGAAAAAAAGCGAAAAATTTCCGGTGCTCTTTTTGTTGTTTTCAACGAAATAATTATTTACTCTAAGCTTTAGCTCTTTGTGAAAATTAGTTCCACTAACGTTTTTAAATTTGGGGGTTACATTCATGGTTTTTATTTGCTGTCTTTAAGAAATTTTAAGTGTCTTTTTGCACTAACGCATTTAAACTGTTAATACCTATTGTTTTTTTAGAAATAAAGCCTTCTCCATATTCTACGCCTATCATTTTACCAAACATGGCTGCTCTTCCTTTTATTCCCTCAATAAATCCGGGTTTTGAAATGTATGTTTCAACTTCTTCAGTTGCATTCGGGTTATAAAACTGGGTTCCGTAAGCATTTATAGAAGCTAGTTTCTTTTCAAAAGCATCTGATATATCTATTACAAAATCTGGTCTCAAAAATCTATCTTGTATGTAATGAAAAACGTATTTTGGTCGCCAAGGGTTTTGCTTTATACCATTTATGCTTGTTTCTATTTTTGCCAAACCAGATAAAAATGAGGCGTCATTAAGTAATGCAGCACCTTTACCATGGTCAGGATGCCTATCTTCAGGGGCATTACATAAGATAATTTCGGGTTGGTATTTCCTTAATACTTCAATAATTTTTCTCTGGTGTGACTCATTGTTTTCAAAAAAACCATCTGCCATACATAAATTCTCCCTCACATCTAAACTTAGTATTATTGCAGCTGCCCTTGCCTCCTCCTTGCGAATAGCTGCAGTACCTCTTGTACCTAATTCTCCTTGTGTAAGATCTATAATGCCAGTTTTTTTACCATTAGCTTTTTCTACTATCAACATTCCAGCACAACCAAGTTCTACATCATCGGGGTGAGATCCAAAGGCAAGTAAGTCTAGCTTCATAAAATCTTAATACAAATGTGGGTGCAATGTACATCAAAATGAGGGATTTGAATTGGTAAAATATGCACAAAAGAGGGTAGTTGGTGTATAACTTGGTACAATACAAATTAAACAACTAGATTGTAATTTTAATGTTAATATAAACTTTACATAACTTTTATATGGGGTGCATTATCATATCCGTACATGCGTTGTACTTCTTTCACAATTCGTTCAATGGTAGCATCATCTGTATCAGCATCATAGCTTTGTTTTAGATTGCTGTCAAAAAAGAAAGCAACTGTTTGGTAAAACCTTGCAGTAAATCCACTTTTTACTTCTTTGATTATTTCATAGCAGTTACTACCTGTTTCTCTGTTTATCAGCTTCATAAGTACCTTCCCTTGATAAATAGATAAATTAGTAAGTGGCGTAGTAAATTCTTTTCTCAATTCTTTCTCCCTTGTTTTTATATATGCTTTTCGCTTTGTTTTGTCGGTAACATTTCCTAGCTGGATATTGATATCGTTCATTACCGCACCGGCTCTTCTTGCATATGGATAGGTAACATATACAGCATTACGAAGCCTATTGTATTTTGCCAACGCCATTTTTTGTTCCGCAGTAAGATGGCCGAAAACAGTAACATAATCTAAGAATTTATAGGAAAGTGTATCTCCTTCGTAGATAATTGCCTGTGTAATTATCGTATCATTAATGCCAACATTTTGTGCATTTATTTGTTGCACAAAAACGATGAAGAGTAATGTTGTTATTATTTTTCTTAATTTGCTCAACAGTGGCTTGCTATTTATAGTAAAATTCAGTAATTAATACCAAAAACTGAAATAGGTAATCATAATTTTTTATAAAATTTATTTTTGGTAATTTTTCAGATTTTCAGTTTTCAGCAGCTACATTTATTAATTGTGAAATTATTTATTATTAATTACGATCTATGAACCAACGTTTCTATTCGTTAGATGTTTTTAGAGGTGCAACAGTTGCACTTATGATTTTGGTAAATAACCCAGGATCTTGGGGACATATTTATCCACCACTTGAGCATGCTCCTTGGCATGGTTGTACACCTACAGATCTTGTATTTCCTTTTTTCTTATTTGCGGTGGGTAATGCAATGGCCTTTGTAATACCAAAATTGGAAGCAGCAGGGGAACAAGCATTTTGGTATAAAGTTGTGAAAAGATCTATGCTGATTTTTTTAATTGGCATTTTTTTGAATTGGTTTCCATTTATTAAATATGATGGAGATATGTTGGTTGCAAAGAAATTTGAAAACCTTCGTTTTTTTGGAGTACTGCAACGCATTGCGATTTGTTATTTGTTTGCTTCGCTAATTGTACATTATTGCAAGGTGAGGGGCTCTTTCGTATTTGGAGCTGTCATTTTACTATTGTATTGGTTACTTTGTGTGGCTACAAATCCTGAAGATCCTTTTAGCCTTGCTGGCTGGTTTGGCACTAAATTAGATATTGCTTTGCTTGGCCAAACACATATGTACAAAGGTGAAGGTGTAGCATTTGACCCAGAGGGATTACTGAGCAGTTTTGCAGCCATTGTGCAAGTTATTTTTGGATTTTTAGTAGGCAATTATATCCTACAAAAAGGCAAAACACAAGAAATGCTCAATGGTTTATTTGTTACAGCATGTGTTTTAATCGTTACAGGACTGGCTTGGAACATGGTTTTTCCACTTAACAAAAAAATATGGTCGAGCTCTTATACCATTTACACAACAGGTCTTGCACTCATGGTTTTATCTGTATTGATATATCTAATAGAATTTAAAAATTACAAAGGTGCTTGGAGTAAGTTCTTTGATGTGTTTGGAAAAAATGCTTTATTCATTTTTGCATTGAGTGCCTTACTACCAAGGCTCTTAACACTTATTAGAATACCGGGCGCCATTGCAGCAGATGGCAAGCAGAAATACTTAACTCCCTTTGCTTGGTTCTATGAACATGTTTGCAAGCCAATATTACCGGCAGAACCTAGGTTTGGTTCGATGGTTTATGCACTATGTTTTATTGCCATGATGTGGTTTTTTGCTTGGCTATTGGACAAGAAAAAGATTTACATAAAGGTGTAAAAAAGAAAGCAAAATATATTACGGATAATTTTGTTTATTAAATTGCCAATAAATAAAAAATATTAAATGTATTATGAAAAAAATAATCATCATTTTATTAGTCTCCTTCATTTCTTCTGCAACTAATGCTCAGCAATTATTTGAGTTTAAGAAGAAAACTGATAAAAAATTTGATTTAAAATTACCCCAAGTAAAGATTAAAAGTTTTGACGCTAGTAAGGTAGAAGAGAATCTTACTCAGCCCATAATTCCCTTCAGTGCTTTCAATTCTTTAAGAATTATTAAACTTCCATTAGATGGTATGCCATGTATCGTTCCTGATACAAATTACTCAAATGGGATATTGGTTTACGAACCAACACAAACAATGGAAAATACAGCTAATCATATTCCAAATGCTATGGAAACAAAAACAATTAAATTAAAGGCAATTATAAAATAAAAAAATTAATAAACCTTTAGCTCATTATACAATGTATCCCTTTCCACAGCACTTCTATTTGCTTGGTTAATTAATCTTACTAAATCT
>JANMFB010000316.1:0-13620 GCA_031377605.1 Ferruginibacter sp. | reverse complement strand
TGTTTACAAATGTTTTTTAAAAGCTACAGATAGTAGTATTCAGTTTCATCATAGTTTTATCAAAGATTTTGAGTTTGTTGGTGTGGATGACATCATTTTAGACAAACATGCAACAGAAATTTCAACTTTGAAATACAAATTATATTAATATATTTACAACTCATTTAAACTAAAAATATGAAAAAAGTATTAATTGCAGCTACACTTCTTTTTGCAGCTTTTATTATTGGTTGCAAAGGAAAATCTGGAGGCAACCCCACAGAAGTATTGGCTGCCTTTTTTGATGCAATGGCCAAAAAAGATTTTACAACAGCTAAAAGTCTAGCAACACCTGAAAGCCAAGCTATGTTTAGTTTGATGGAAATGGCGGGTAAAGAAGCTAAAAATGATATGAATTTCAATAAAGAAAAAGTAGAATTTGGCACCGCAATTATTGATGGAGACAATGCAAAAGTTCCTATAAAAGATAAAGGCAAAAATGAGACAGTTAATTTTCCAATGAAGAAAATAAATGGAGATTGGAAAGTTGCCTTTGATAAAACTAGCATAATGGGAATGGCTGCAGATAAAATGAAAGAAGAAGGGGTGAACATTGGCGATAGTTTGACAAATGTAATGAAAAATATTAACCTCGATTCAATGAAGGACGAAGTAAATAAAGCCATGAAAGAGGCAAACATCAATGGTGACTCTATGGCAAAAGAAATAAACAAGGCAATGAAAGAGGTAAATCCGAACGACATTAAAAAAGCAATGGAAGCTTTAAAAAAATAACTTATAAAAAACTTATAAAAAAGCACTCCAAAAAAGAGTGCTTTTTTTATGCCGTAACAAAACACTAAATTTGGTGTATGAAGCAAACAGTTATAACCTTACTATTATCAATAAGCATCTTTTCTTGCAATAACGATGACCAGAAAAGACCAAATACAGCATTAGATACAGGCAGAGAATTTATAAGAACCACGCTTGATGGAGATTTTAAAAAAGCAGAAACATTTTTATATAAAGATTCTGTGAATGTGGAATTATTTCAGGCTTACGAAAGATCTTATGAAACAATGTCTGGAGAAAAAAAAGCGGGCTATAAAAGTGCAGATATAATTGTAAATAGTTTTGACGATGGAAATGACTCCATAAATATTATTGATTATAGCAATAGCTATATGAAACAACCTACAAAGCTAAAACTAGTAAAAAAAGAAAATACTTGGAGTATAGATTTTAAGTATACAACTGGCGATTCAACTTCTGTAAAATGAGTACGATTAAAAACTTTCTTTTAGTTGGTATTGGTGCAGGGATTGGAGGCATGATTAGGTATTTAATGTCTTTGGTTTTTAAATCGCAATCATTTCCATTCAATACTTTGTTGATAAATGTTCTAGGGAGTTTACTAATAGGTATCCTATTCAGCATCACAGAAAAACAAACACAATCATCTGAGCAAATAAAATTATTTTTTGCCACAGGTATTTGCGGTGGGTTCACCACTTTTTCTGCTTTTAGTTTAGAAAACATGCAACTGCTTAAATCGGGAAATTATATTGCTGCAACATCTTACATCACATTGAGTATTCTATTTTGTATTGCTGCGGTTTTTGCAGGTTATAAATTATTAAACATCTAAAAAAAATAAAATTATGTACGTATTACATCCTTGGCATGGTGCACATTATGGGAAAAAAGCGCCACAAGAAGTAAATGCATTGATAGAAATACCAAAAGGCAGCAGTTGCAAATATGAAATAGATAAGCCAACAGGTTTACTAAAATTAGACAGGGTAATTTATTCTTCATTTCACTACCCTATCAATTATGGTTTTATTCCACAAACATTAGGAGAAGACAATGATCCGTTAGATATTTTGGTGTTGTGTAGTGAAAGTATTGCTCCATTATGCCTTGTGCAAGCTACAGTTATTGGCAACATGCAAATGATAGATAATGGAGAAAAAGACGATAAAATAATTGCGGTAGCTACAAAAGATCCATCTGTTAATCACCTTACTGATATTAATGAATTACCGCAGCATTTTATAAATGTGCTTAAAAACTATTTTGAAAATTACAAAGTACTGGAAAATAAAATCGTAGAGATAGACGAATTTCAAAATAAGGAAATAGCTTATAAAGTAATTGAATCTTCTATAAAAATGTACAATGAACATTACCCTAAAAACAACAGCAAATAAACCAAAAAAGATGGATATACAAACCATTTTTATCTTACTCTTAATCGGCTTGACCGCAGGTGCATTAAGTGGTGTAATTGGCATTGGCGGTGGCATTATTATTGTGCCAGCCCTTATTTACTTTTTAGGTTTTTCGCAAAGAACAGCACAAGGTACTTCCTTAGCAATATTATTATTGCCTATTGGGTTACTTGCAGCCATACAATTTTATAAAGCAGGATATGTAAATATTAAAGTAACTGCAGTTATTGCAATTGCTTTTTTTATTGGGAGTTATTTTGGGAGTAGAATTGCTTTAACTGTACCACAGGAAATTCTATAAAAATGCTTTGCCATCCTATTATTAGCAATTGGTATAAAAATGTTGTTTTTTGAGAAACATATTTCCGATAAAGAAACTAACGCTCCAAGTGTTACTCATACCTTTTAATTGAATTACTTATGGAAAGATTGATTCTATTCATCTTATTAAATAAATAGTATTGCTTAGGAATGGGTAAGAAGTACCACGATAAAGATGACAATGAACTTATACAGCTGTATGCTCAAGCAGGTAATACAGATTGCCTTGGCATTTTGTTACAACGTTATACAGGCTTGTTGCTTGGTGTGTGTATGAAGTATCTTAAAAACGAAGATGATGCCAAAGATGCAGTACAACAGGTTTTTCTAAAAGTAATAAATGAATTACAAAAATATAAAGTAGACTATTTTAAAAGCTGGGTTTACATGGTAGCAAAAAACCATTGCTTAATGAAACTCAGGGATAAAGGAAAATACACTACAGAACTAAGCGATAATATTACCATAAATGATGAGAGTGCAGATCTTAAAGAAAAGTATACTACTAAAGAAAATAACCTCAACGATTTAGAAAAAGCTTTGCAACAACTAAACGAAGAACAATCTGTTTGTGTAACTTTATTTTATTTACAGAAAAAATCTTACAACGAAATTGTTGAAAGTACAAATTATAGTTTGTTGCAAGTAAAAAGTAACATACAAAATGGGAAAAGAAATTTAAAAATAATTATGCAAAGAATGCAAAATCATGAATAATGATTTAAACAACATATTGCCAGATAATGATAACCTTGAAAAAGAAAAGTCATTGCAACAACTTAATGATGATTTATTGTCAGACGAAGATGCTATAGACAATCAATTTGAGGAAGATGCTAGCGATGGTTTACAACAGTTGAATCAAGAAGAGATTCCATTCATTGTAGATAAGTTGAACGCAGACCTTAATCGTCATTTGAAAAAGAAAAAAAAGCGGAGGGCGATATTTAAAGATCAGTCTAGTATTTACATTACTATAGTTACTATTTTATTGCTGATTATCATCTCTTATATAATTATCAGAAAAATCACTTCTTGATTATTTATTAGAACAATAAATTTAAAAATGTGATTGAATAAAACAAAACGTAAATTTATTAAATGAAATCAAAATCAATTGTTATTATATTTTTACTTCTTGCATGTAAAGTTCATGCACAAGATTCACCAGAACAATTGGCAAATAATATTTTCGATGCTTTAAAAGCCAATAACCTAAACGTAATTCCCGACTACCGATTAAAATATGAAGAGCTAAATGCATTTTATATTCAAAATGGAATAGATACAAGCGATTCAAAAATTATACATTACAAATCTAAATACAAAAATATTTCTGCAAACGTTTATAAAAATTTAGATTCAATACAAAATGGCTTTGTAACAAAAATGACTTTTAATAGAAAAACGGATACTTCATTACAAGAAAGGACTAATAAGAAAATGAATTGGGAAAAGTATACAATAAATAAGATTCAGGTATTTAAACAAGAAAAACTTCTTAACGATCCTAAAAGTTTAAATTCTACTACTGTCTTAATTTCATTTGGCCCTAAACGAAAAAGATTTTCTTTACTTTTTGATACATTCAAAGGTGTCGATAACAAATGGAAACTTGGAAACTATGTACACTGCATTAAATATGAATAAACACCAACAAAAGTATCACTCTACTGGTAAAATAAATTTCTCCATTAAGTTTGTTACTTTTGCGCTGTGCAAATATTTAACATTACTACCCGTATAATTATTACCTGTAGCAACAGGCTTTCTCCTTATCTTTTAAAAGAAGTTGAAACACTTGGCTACAAAGCTGTAAGAACTTTTAAAACTGGTGTGGAGCTTGAAGGAACATTACAAGATTGCATCAAACTAAATTTAAACCTTCGTTGTGCAAGCCAAGTTTTATTTTCACTAAAAGAATTTAGGGCTTTTAATGCAGATCATGTGTATGAAGCATTGAAAGATATGGAGTGGGAAAATATTATTCCTGCTAATGGATATTTTTCTATTAGCAGCAATGTGAGCAATGAAACCATTACCAATAATTTATTTGCAAACGTAAGGGTAAAGGATGCAATAGCTGATAGATTTATTGAAAAAATTGGGAGCAGACCCGATTCGGGGGCAGAACTAATCGGCGCTGTTATTCATTTATATTGGAAAGAAGACAATGCAGAAATTTTTCTAGACACTTCCGGTGAAACATTATCTAAACATGGCTATAGAAAAATACCTGGCAAAGCTCCTATGCTAGAAAGCCTTGCAGCTGGAGTAATATATGCAACAAATTGGAATAGAAAAACTCCACTAGTAAATCCTATGTGTGGCTCTGGTACCATAGCTATAGAAGCTGCATTAATAGCAACAAACAGAACACCAGGTTTGTACAGACACAATTATTCATTTAAACATTTAAAAGGATATGAAGATGCCATGTATGAAAAAGAATATGAAATTATACAAGCGCAGGTAGAAGAAAATGATGATTTAAAAATTACTGTATCTGACATAAGTGAAGATGCAATTAATATTTCTCGTATAAATGCAGGTATAGCAGGGGTTGAAGATATGTTAATTTATGAAGTATGTGATTTTCAAGAAACCAAATTGCCTACTGAAGAAGGTTCTATTGTGATATTTAATCCTGAATACGGCGATAGACTAGGTGTGGAAAAAGAATTGGAAGAAACCTATGCACTCATGGGCGATTTTATGAAGAAAAAATGCAAAGGTTTTACTGGTTATATTTTTACAGGCAATTTAGAATTGGCAAAAAAAATTGGTCTCAAACCAAAAAGAAGAATCGAATTTTTTACAAGTAAAATTGATTGTAGATTGTTTGAGTATGAGTTGTATGCTGGTAGCAGAGAAGTGAAAAAAGATTAGCTCGTTGAGCCTTTTTTAAACATCAATCAATATTGTTAAGTTTTATAGAATCTTATTTTTTATAATTAAAAAATTATCTATGGCACGCAAATCACTTATTCTATTA
This sequence comes from Ferruginibacter sp., assembly GCA_031377605.1. GTDB lineage: Bacteria > Bacteroidota > Bacteroidia > Chitinophagales > Chitinophagaceae > Ferruginibacter. The sequence continues at coordinate 8,088 of JANMFB010000316.1, read as the reverse complement.
CTCATCATTTCATTAATTTTAGAATTTGCACTTTGTATTGGCGGGTTTTTCTTCCCAGAACCAACCTTTAAACAATTTGGTGTTGTGCTTAATAATGAGACGGCTTTTCTTGGCTATGTAATTTCTTGGTTTTTAATGTTTGTGTCTATTATCATTGGTATTGCATTGTGGCAAGTTATTAATAACGCTGCTTACAAAACACTTTGCTTTGTTCTTAGCTTTTGGTGGATTGGGATTGGAGTTGGCATATTTCTAATATTTAAAAAGCCAGACAATTTGATATTGGATTCTGCCAAAGGACTCCTATTAGCTACATTAACGCAACTGAGCTTAGTGAAAAGATCTTAATAAAACTTTGGTTTAAAAATAAAATTAAGTAAATCGGGATCTAGTCCTTATTTTTCACATACACCAATTTAATTCCTGCTTTATCCGTTTCCCTTTTGTCAATTTCAAACCTTGGCAGTGAATTAATAAGAGGTGTAAGCTTTGTAAAGCCATAATTTCTTGGATCAAAGTTTGGTTGCTTTTTAGAAATAAGATTTCCTACATCTCCTAAAAATGCCCAACCATTTTCATCTGCAATATCATTAATAGTTGTTGCAATTAATTTTAAAGTATCTCTATTTATTTTATCAACAAGAGGCTTTTGTTTATGCTTGTTTACTTTTACTTTGGTTTCCTCTAAATCAGTTTCATCTGCAAAAGGGATAATTTCCATGTAAATAAATTTATCACAAGCAACAATAAATGGATTGGGTGTTTTCTTCTGCCCTATTCCAAAAACTTTCATACCCGCTTCTCTTAGTCTTGTAGCCAATCTTGTAAAATCGCTGTCGCTAGATACTATGCAGAAACCATCAACCTTACCAGAATACAAAATATCCATTGCATCAATGATCAAAGCAGAATCACTGCTATTTTTTCCGGAAGTATAACTGTATTGTTGTATTGGAGTAATCGCATTTTCGAGTAGTACATTTTTCCAACCAGAAATGGTAGGTTTTGTCCAATCGCCATATATCCTTTTAAAAGTAGGCGTGCCATATTTTGCAATTTCTTCCATTACACCTTTTACATTGCTGTAGGGCACATTATCCGCATCTATTAAAACTGCTAGCCTTATATCTTTTTGAAATTCCATATTGCAAATTAATATTTTTAATTTAAAAAATATTGCAAAAGGCACAGAGAATAGTAATTACAAAAACTAGTTGCATTCTTAAATAAAAAAGCACCCTCTTAGAAAGGTGCCTTCATTATCCATTATAAAACTATTAATCATCCGTTAATTACATCCCCATCTTCATCTTCAAATTCTCATCAATTGCATCCAAAAATTCTTCTGTGTACAAATAATGTGCACCATGTTCTACTTTGTTCCCATGAATACATACAGCTAAATCTTTAGTCATTTTACCACTCTCCACGGTTTCTATACACACTGCTTCTAATGCATTACAAAAATCTATTAGTGGTTGGTTACTGTCTAGTTTACCTCGGAATGCTAGTCCTCTCGTCCATGCAAAGATTGAAGCTATTGGATTTGTAGAAGTTGGCTTTCCCTTTTGATATTCTCTGTAATGACGAGTTACTGTACCATGTGCAGCTTCGGCCTCCATAGTTTTGCCATCAGGCGTCACCAAAACTGATGTCATTAAACCAAGGCTACCAAAACCTTGCGCCACTGTATCACTTTGTACATCTCCATCGTAATTTTTACAAGCCCACACAAAATTACCATTCCATTTAAGTGCGCTTGCTACCATATCATCTATTAAACGATGCTCATAAGTAATACCAGCGGCTATATACTTTTCTTTAAATTCATTTTGATAAACCTCTTCAAAAATATCTTTAAAGCGTCCATCGTATTTTTTAAGAATGGTATTTTTTGTTGAGAGATACAATGGCCATTTTTTACTCAATGCCATATTCATGCAACTGCGTGCAAAACCATAAATACTTTCATCTGTATTGTACATACTCATGGCAACGCCATCGCCTTTAAAATTAAACACTTCAAAAACTTGTGCTTCGCCACCGTCTTCTGGTTGGAAAGTCATCGTTAATTTCCCTTTACCTTTTATTACGGTATCGGTTGCACGGTATTGATCACCAAATGCGTGGCGACCAACAATAATAGGAGCTGTCCAGTTTGTAACCAAACGAGGTACATTTTGCATAACTATTGGCTCACGAAAAACTGTACCATCAAGAATATTACGGATAGTTCCGTTTGGCGACTTCCACATTTGCTTAAGCTTAAACTCCTGTACTCGCTGCTCATCTGGCGTGATGGTTGCACACTTAATACCAACGCCACAAGCTTTTATTGCATTGGCAGCATCTATGGTAACCTGGTCATTTGTCTCATCTCTATACTCCATTCCCAAATCATAATACTGTATAGGAACTTCCAAATACGGAAGTATCAATTTGTCTTTAATAAATTTCCAAATGATTCTTGTCATCTCATCTCCATCCAATTCTACTACTGGGTTTGCAACTTGTATTTTGCTCATATTTTTATTTATAAATTTTAAGTGATCAACGCCTTGAAATATTTGTAAAGTCTTTATCGTTTTGCAATAACTGAGAATTATAATTTTTGCATAATCATTCAATTATTGCATCATTTGAACTTCGAATTGTAACTTCTTTTTTTCTTAAAATCCTTTAAAGAGATGAAGCTTCAAAAACAGTTTCATCGTAGCTTATAAATTTAAATCCTAAGAATAAATTCTCTTTTACATCAATGAGTTTTTTATTTAAAACTCATTGCAAAACTTCTTGAATAATTATCGGGTGTGCAATAATATAATTTGTATCTATTAACAATAATATTTTTTTGTCAATGTTTTTTTCTAAAAAAATCAATCCATACACTTGTATAAAGGATTATTTCAGTATTCATGTAAATCTCATTTCATTTAAGTTACTTTCCCATTTTACTTTTCCAAATAGCTTCTTAAACTTTTTACTTTTTTGTAATTTAATATAACCTGTTAATACTAAATTAGCCACTCCTTTTTATTCTTTATTGATGACAACTTCAACGCTTCATCAATCATTTATCATCAATATGCGTTGTCATGTTTTTAAATATTACTACACAAATATATCAAATTTTATACACATCACAATTACAGCGAATTTGCCTTATTATTATTTTAAACTTTTTAGTTTTCTGTATGGCTGCTCTTCTATAAACCTATTAAATAAATCATCTACATTTAAAAATAATGGAAGTAAAAAATTATCTGAAGTTTCCACTTTGCTTTTCTTTATTTTATTTGCGGCTTGAAAACCCTTTTGAACATAAAATTTCCACAAAGCAGTATCAGTTGTTTGTTCTTTTAGAGAGGCACTAAAAGTTATAAAAAGATTATATACATCAAAACTTACAATACCTAAATATGGTAAAGGTGCAATCCCAGAAAATGCAACACCTTTTTGGGTTACAATCATTTTTGGATCTATGATTGCATCTACACCTAGCATCTTTTGTATGTTAGTTTTATTGTAAAGACGCAGATCATTAAACGTTATTTTGTTTTCAGAAAGTATTGCTAGTGTTTTGTCCGTATTTTGCAATTCAATTTGCAATTTTTTTCTCACAAAATATTGGTTCAAATGATTGTACAATCTTTTTTGTAGGTCAATTGATAAGGTTTGTGTTAACGTAGATTTATCTTTTTCTGTTATTATTTTTTGTTGTGCTTTATTTAGATTTAAAGTCATATCAAATGGCAATATGGCAACACTTTTATGTACTGCTGCACGTTGATATAAAGCCATATTTTGATTACAACTAGGCGCTAATGAAATTGCAATAAAAAAAACGATTTGTTTCAATTTAATTATTTTCTACATATTCTTAATAATCTCATCGGCAAATTCACTCGTCTTTAAAAGTGTTCCTTCTTTTAAAAGATTATAAAAATCTATTGTTACAGTTTTATTCCGAATTGTTTTTCCAACGGCATTGGTTATTAAATCTGCCGCATCTCTCCAGCCCATATATTCAAGCATCATTACTCCACTTAAAATAACAGATGATGGGTTCATTGTATTTGTATTCGCAAAACGGGGTGCAGTGCCATGTGTAGCTTCAAATACTGCATGCCCTGTGAGATAATTTATATTTGCTCCGGGCGCAATTCCAATACCACCAACTTGTGCTGCTAGTGCATCAGATATATAATCACCATTTAAATTTAATGTTGCAATAACAGAATAATCTTGGGGAGCCAATAATGCCTGCTGTAAAAAGTTATCTGCAATGGCATCTTTAATAATTATTTTTCCACCAATAGCACTTATTTTCATCTCTTCATTTGCAACCGATTCTCCACTTTCTTTTTTTGTTTTTTCCCATTGCTGCCATGTGTAAACCTGTCCTGAAAATTCTCTCTCTGCCAATTCATAACCCCAATTTTTGAAAGCTCCCTCCGTAAATTTCATAATATTACCTTTATGTACAAGGGTAACACTCGGCAACTTTTTTTCTATGGCAAATTGTATAGCACTTCTTATTAAGCGTTCGCTACCATCTTTACTTACAGGCTTTATACCTAATGAGGTAGTTTCAGGAAAACGAAATGCTTTCACACCAAGTTCATCTACCAAAAAATGTAGAAGTTTTGCTGCCTCAGGGGTTCCAGTCATAAATTCTATACCTGCATAAATATCTTCTGTGTTCTCTCTAAAAATTGTCATGCTCACTTTCTCAGGTTGCCACATAGGGCTTGGCGTACCCTCAAAATATTTTATTGGGCGCAAGCACACATACAAATCCAACTCTTGCCTCAGTGCAACATTGAGGCTACGTATCCCACCACCGACAGGTGTTGTAAGTGGCCCTTTGATAGAAAGTAAATACTCTTTAAAAGCATCCATTGTTTCTTCAGGCATCCAACTACCAGTTTTATTAAAAGCTTCTTCACCCGCAAGTACTTTTAGCCAGGCAATTTTTCTCTCGCCACCATATGCTTTTTGCACAGCCGAATCAAAAACTCTAACACTAGCAGCCCAAATATCAGGACCAATTCCGTCGCCTTCAATAAATGGAATTGTAGGGTTGTTTGGAACAGTAAGTGTTCCGTTTTGCATGGTAATTTTTTGTGCCATTTTTATTTTTTTGATAACGAGCATTTGATTTTTATGGTCTCGTCATAAGAACAAGAGCCACGCTCCCTAAAACATTTTATCTTTACTCATCATTTTTTTGTTTTGCAAAAGTACGATATCCATTTTTTATTAAAGATGGTTTGGCGAATAAAACTAATTCATCAATTCGTTTTAAAACAATACTTGCAGGGACATAAAAATATTTTTATGTATTGCGCTAAAGGCCAATTAGGTATTGGGAGTTATATTGAGTTAGTATGATTAATAAAATTAAATATAACAGATTTGACAAAGGAAAAATCAGCTGTTTTACTTTGTCTAAAATAGTACTACTTTAAAATCTAAAAACTCATTATTACACTATACCTACTAGTATGTATCGTCAAATCGCTAATTTTTTCCATTTTGATATTATGCTTATTCCTTAAATTTTCAAAAAATAAATAATCAAGAGTAAGGAAGCCATTTTTCTTTACGTTCTTATAATCTGAAAAGAGCGCATAAAAAATAAATTTTACAAACTTCAAAGTATATCTATCTTTCAGCGCATTCTTTACAAGGTTTTTCACGTCGGCAAGAAATTGGTGATTCTTAGGAATGATATCGGCCAAAATACAAGTAAAAGGTTGCTCTTTGGCAATATTTTGCAAGGCTAATATTAATGCTTTTACTTGTCCTTCATTTTGATAATATTGAAGAATACTCAACACAATTACTTTATTAACTTTTTTTTCAATTATTACCCTTTTCAATTCTTCAAAATCGTAAGATTTCGTAACAGAAAAACTCAGATTATTATTTGCAGCATACTTTTTTTTACAAATATTGATATACGTTTCAGATATATCCATTCCATGGATTAGCGCATTAGTTGATTCTAAATAATCTACCAAAAAACCAGGCCCACACCCATAGTCCAAAATACTGTCTGATGGAGTTATAGGAAAATGTTTTACCAATTGGTTACCAAAATAGATTGTAGATTGATACATTATTTCATTAAATCCTGTTGGACTATCTTTCCAATAATCTTCCCATCCTTGTACTTTATTCATAAACTAATTCTTTCTGAATGATTTTATTAAACTTATTTGTCAATAATCTATAAGTAATATCAATCCAAATTAGGATACATGGTAAAACTTTTAGAGCATATGGTTTTACATATTGTTCTCTAATAAATCTTGGAAAAAAATCAGTAGGAGAAAAGCTTGTTAAAACCATCGCAAAAATAAATAGACTAATGTTTAATTTGCTTTTTTCTACTAATATAAACCATATGGCTACACCAACAAAGGCAATGATAAAAGTGGGAGACTCTACATTAGTATTAAATAAAACCAAACACAATAACAACTCAGAAAATAACAATAGTCTGTAAGTTAGAGAGCCATATTGTGATCTTCTTAGTAGAATTAATCCTAGCATGAAAGCCCCAAAAGCAACAGCAACTAATACATGAATTTGAATACCAAAAACCTTCTTCATAAAACCCATGAAAGAAATATTTGCCATATCACTCACAGATTCATTATAATTACTTTTATTTAATAAAGAATGAAACCAATCGTTATAACTCATTTTTAAAAATGTAAAATTTGTTATCAATACAGGCGCAAAGAATAGAAAAATTGCAACGATTGCAAATACGTACACAAACTTTACTTTTTGTTTACTAAAAAAGAAAAAAGCCAAAAGGACAATTCCGTATAGTTTTACTAAAAGACCAATTAAAATAGCAATAAAAGCTTGATAGAGTTTCTGTTTCTCTAAGAATACAAAGCCTAATAATAAAAGCCCAACAAGCCCAACATTAAACTGTACAGAGAGCATGGCAGTGATCAATTCATTGGTGACTATCCAAGCAATAGCAACTTTATAGGGCTCTTTTAAAGGAAGTTTAAAAACACCAAAAATGAGTAATACAACGTTAAAGAGATTCCAAAGTACTACTCCAATACCATCAGGCAATATTGCAAAAGGCGCTATTACAAGAGAAAAAAATGGGCCATAATGATTAGAATCGAAATATTGTGTTGGATATTCAGCATACAAAGGCAATTGCTCAATAGTATGACGATAAACGTAGGCGAAAATTTTATAATTATTAAAACTTCCTGTTAAGTATTGTTTGAGAGAAGTAACTATAGCTGCCAAAATCCAAACTCCAATAATATATTTTCGTTGAGTGAAAAATGGAAGAGAAAAGAAAGTTCGTATTTTATTCATAACAATTTAGCATTTAAATCCAACCTTTTTTGCACGATAATACAACAAAGGTTTGAATATACAATACTTAACCTTTCGAAGCTAATAGGCAAATAAAACGTTAATAAAAGTAAGTGCTATTCAAAACTCCATACTACAATTAACCCACTCCCCATCAAATTTTACCCCATTATACTTTTTATAAAAGTTAATGGCAGGTTCATTCCAATCCAATACTTGCCATACAAGACCACTGAATTTTTTAACCTTACATTCTTCAATAAGTTTATCAAACAATAACTTACCTGCCCCGCTACCACGCATTTTTTCTGTCACATAAAAATCTTCGAGATACATGCGTTGCCCTTTCCATGTACTGTAGCGTGTATAGTATAAAGCAAAACCAAATACTATCTCATTCTGTGTTGCAACAAATGCTTGCCATACAGGCTTATCCCCAAACCCACTTTGTACAAAGTGTTCCATTGTAACAGTCACAGCATTGGGCTCTTTTTCGTAAACAGCGAGTTCCTTTACCAAACCCATTATTGCAGCACAATCGTTTTGCGCTGCTTTTCTTATTGCTATATCCATTTTTTACAAGTATGAAGTTCTTTTTTGCTTTCGTTACGCTAAAATTATTTTTTATATAAAGCAGTTCACTTCTGAGTAAAGTAATTTAATGATTGCATATAAATTTTCTTAGAATAGCTTGACCTAGGTATAAATATTTGTAAAACTATTATT
>JANMFB010000313.1:0-1667 GCA_031377605.1 Ferruginibacter sp. | reverse complement strand
ACCCCATTTTAATTCCTCTGTCAAATCAAAAGAGAGTGCAAGTTCTCTTAACTCTTGGTAGGCTTCTTGCCATTTTGTTGATTTATCGAAAAACCAATTTACTTTTGGGTTCATTGATGTTTATTTTAAAGGAATTAGTCTTCTTTCGGAAGGTCTTAAATACCAAGAAATAACAGTCAAACACATAAAAATAAAAACGGGAAGTGCTTTAATTATTCCTTCTCCACTTGCCAAATATGAAATAACACCACCTGATAAAAGGAAGAATAAACCTGAATAAGCCCACTCCTTAACTAATGGATATTTTGGAATGAGAATTGAAAATACTGCAAGTAATTTCCAAATATCTAAAATTGAGAGCATATACAAAGGATACCCTAAATTAATCATTACATCTACATTTTGTTTTGCTTTAATTAGTTGTGCTATACCACCTGCTATCATTCCAAAACATAGTAAACCTGTTGCTATCCAAAATGCAATATTTTTTGATTTCTAATTTCCCTACTAGCGCAGATATCTAGCGCAGAAATGAGGCGCTCCCTTTGTCCGATAGCTTTCTGTACGGCGCTATTAATATGCATTTAAAGCAAAATATTTTTTAACTACCCGCACAGATACCCTTCCGCACTTAAGCTATGCTGCATATCTGCGCTAGAGTAAGATTGCCTTTTGCAATTGTACTCAATAATATTATTTACAATTTGTATTCAAAAAATCTGCAAGTGATTTCACATCTTGTAAATCATCAGCACCTGATTTAATTTTATCCTTTAATAATTGACAGTTGTCAAGAAAATCTTTGGCTGATTTTTTGTTTTTTAAGATATCTTTTACAGCGTAAGCTCTCTCTTCTCCTTTTTTCTTAACAGCAAAATTGTAGTCGTCTATTGCATCTTGATAAAAAGAATAATCGCCAGACTCTAAATAGTTTTTATAAAAAATCCCTTTTTTGCCATTACCAGAAGCTACAGCATTCATCATACCAAATGCAGACGCCTCTTTTACACGTATAGCCTCATATCTTGTTCCCCGTACAAAAAAGCAAATCACTTCTTTTTTGCTAAAAGTTGCTTGTGTTACGTCATAAGGCATAACTGAAACCGACTTACCGGTGTTCATTGCTTTTAACACCATATCCCCCGGTTGTGTTTTTTCCATAAACTCTATACTTACTTTTCCTCTTATTGTGTCGTTAGGAGCGAAAACCACATATCCATCTTCGTTAATAACATTCGGGTTAGTTTGTGCTAATGTGTTTATTGCAGGTATTAGTAGAACCGCAAATAAAAAAAGTTTCATTGAGTTGGTGTATTTCATAGGTTTTTTTTGCGAATATAGAATGTAATATCATATATTCATCATTAATTAAAAGATAATTCATTCGTTACCAATTCTTAAAAAATATATCCTTCGGCTGAAACCGTGTCCCACGAGCCCTTAGCTCTATTCTTCATCTTAATTTTTATATGCCTGTGTCTTAAATCAACACAGCATTTATTATCCTTTCGTTTGCCACGACGCAGCCGAGGTGAAACTTTTATTAAATTCATAAGCTTAATAAAAGTCGACAGTACGCCCTCGCTCGTTTTCTTCGCTCCATGCCCAATAAAGGCTAAGCGTTGGCTTCGGAAGTTGTAAGGATATCTACATTGGCAGAAGGCGAA
>JANMFB010000292.1:0-3362 GCA_031377605.1 Ferruginibacter sp. | reverse complement strand
CCGGCCTACAAAAACTTCAACAAGGCAATTGGTTTTGGTATGGCACATTTGCCTTAATTGTATTTCAAGCAGGTTTGTGCTTGTTAATAGATTCTTTGCGTTTTAAGATAAAAGCGGATGATGAAAATAAGTAAGATATATATATTTACTTACGCTTAGCAAACTTTACGAGAAGGAAAGAACGTAGGTAGAGTTTATTTTACGCTGATATTTTTATTTCTTTTTTACACTTCTCTTTTATTTGAAAATAGCAAGGTTTGCAAATTGTATCAATCGTAAATTTTGCTTTAAAGAGTTTACTTTTCTCTAGATATAGGGCTAAGTAAACTTCATCAGCACCGCCTAAACGTAAAGTTTCTGGGTTAGTTGCTGCAAGTGGAAGTTTTATATCTACTTTGCAATTAATTTCATTCCCTAGGACTTCAAACTCTGCAAAACTGTTAGTTTTCATTTTAAGTTTAACATCATTAATGATAACCTCTGCTTTTATTAGAGGAGATAATGCAACTATATAAACTTTGGTTGATTTTATGGGAAGTTTAAAGGAAGTGATTGTAATAATTAGGAGTAAAAATAGAATTATTCTTATGTTGGAATTCATTGACTTAAAAATATTTTTACAAAAGAAATTACGTAATCAACATAAATATAAGTAATTTTTAATAACAAAAAGTTGATAAAATTAAATTATTAATTTATAAATGTTTTTGCTTTGTTGTTTTGTGAAATAGGAACCACGACATTGATTCTTAAAGTTTCAAATTAAAAGTTAATAATGAAAATAACTAAGTTATAAATGTTTGCTCAATGTTGGAGATCATTTGGTGAAAGCATAATCAGGGGCTGAGTAAGAGGCTCTTGTTTAACAATGGTGCAAATGCCACCGCCAGTTTCTTAGAGAATAATAAAGCATTGATGAAAAAGAAAGTTGAGGATTTATAGAACTCTATTTGTTTAAATTAAAGTTACTATTTTTTTAGTAGCCAAGTTATAAACTTTGGTAGTTCTTTTTGCCAGTTTGGTTCAGCATGTGTTCCTTCTTTTTTAATACTGAGTTGTATGTTGCAAGCACCACATTTGGCCTTTGTTAAGTTTAAAATATCTGTAGTTTCTTTTACTAAATCTCGAGACTCATTTGTGCCGCAGTAAAAATAAAAACCTTGTTTTGTAAAAGATTTTTTTGCTGCAATTTCTTTTTTTAAATCATTCATATTAATCCAAAAAGCAGGGGAGAAGATGCCGATTTTACCAAATGTATCTGGATATTTTATAGCGGCATAATAGCTGATTAAACCACTCATACTACTGCCTGCTATAAAAGTATTTTCTTTTCCTTTTAATGTTAGGAATGATTTATCTATAAATGGTTTTAAGGTTTGGACTAAAAAATCTAGGTACATGTTTCCTTTTTCTTTGCCAAATTTTTCGTTGTTGTATGGATTGTATTCTTGTATGCGAGTTTCTTTACCATTTTCAATGCCAATTACAATGCAATCAATATTGTTTTCATCTAAATATTCATCCACACCCCACTCGTTGCTAAAGGATGTTGTTTTGTCAAAAAGGTTTTGCCCATCGTGCATATACAACACAGGGAATTTTTTTATACCATCATAAGTTTTGGGAACATACATCCAAATGCGTCTTTTTGTTTGTAGTTGTGGTATGTAGAACGAATCGCTAATGATGATTACCTGGCTGCTTCGAGTGGAAACAACATTAGCTGGGTCTTTTTGAAATGCAATTATTTCCAGATCAATAGTCGTATCACTATTGATATTAAAAGCTCTATTTTCTATGCTAGTTCCATCTATTTTTGTTTCTACTTTATCCCAACTACCGGCTGTAAATTTTCCTTTGAAACTTTGAGGGCTGTTTGGAATAATTAATTCAAAATTTTTTAAGCTAGTATTTGTTAATGCATACTTCTCATCATTGGGATTCCAATTATTGATTGATGAAGCAAAAAATATTTTCTTTTGTAATGCTGAATCAGTTATTTTTATTTTTAATATTACTTTGAATTGTGCAAGACAAAATATGGGTAAACACAATATTAAAAAAAGTAGCCTACGCATATTCATTTTTTATTTCGTTTGATGCATCATCAATCTCATTTCATTCAAAGGCTTTTATAAATTACTTTCTGTCTTACAGCCATTGCGGTTAAATCTTAATTCATCATCAACACATTCACACTTCTTTGTAAAATATTAAATGCAATCTCCGCCATTAAATTTTCTTTATCTAAAGTGGGGTTCACTTCCGTAATTTCAAAACAACAAATTTTTCTGTTCTGCATAAACTTGCTTATCAAATCTTCTGCTTCTCTTTCCTTTAAACCATTGCTTACTGGCGTTCCCGTTCCACGAGAAATTACGGAATCTAAACTATCTACATCAAAGCTTACATAAATATCTGTACAATCGCTAAGATGGCGTAAGGCTTTGCGGCTCACATTTTCTGCCCCTGTTCTTCTTACTTCGGCTGTTGTTATTACCTTCATGCCATATTTTTCTATGAGATATTTTTCTTCTTTTTCATAATCCCTTAGAGCTATGAATACAATATCTTCTGGCAATACTTTTTGTGGAATTTTTCCAATACTTTTTAATTGATTCCACATGGTAACCGTATTTGCATCTACCTCATGCCCGCTACTTTCTTGGTTGTCCTCTGCTATTGCTGTTGATAATGGCATTCCGTGCAAATTGCCTGATGGAGTTGTGTATGGTGTATGTAAGTCTGCATGGGCATCTATCCATATAACACCAAGTTTACTTTTTGGCTTTGCAATTTTAATACCTGCTATAGTTCCGCCTGCATTGCTATGATCTCCACTTAGTACAACAGGAAAAAAATTTTCTTTAATACTGTTGCTTACGGCTTTGCTTATGCGTTCATACATTGTGTTTACACCTTGTATTCGTTTTGCATAGGGTGATTTTATTGGTTCAAATAATAAATTATTTTCCACCTCTACTTTCTCCGAAGGAAAGTGTACAAAGAAATTACTCATAAAATCTAATGCAGCAATTTTTATAGCATCTACACCCAAACTTGCTCCTCTTGTACCCGCTCCAATTTCTGACGGTACTTCTATTAGTTTTATATTTTTCATTTTTTATTTTTAATAGTTCACAGTTCACAGTTTACAGTATTCAGTTCACAGTTTGCAGTATTAAGTTCACAGTTTACAGTATTCAGTTAACACTTCATAGTTAACAGTTATTGGTATCAAATGTCAATTCCCTACACCTAATTATATATCCTAATTCACAATCCCTAATTCACAACCTTCACCACCCTAAACCTCGTAAACATATCCTCACTATACCATTTTTCTTTTCTTGTTTTTTTTA
>JANMFB010000281.1:0-3277 GCA_031377605.1 Ferruginibacter sp. | reverse complement strand
TCAAATAAAAAAAGCAAAAATACGTGGTGTGGAAAGCGTGGGTATGATATGCGCTGAAGATGAGATAGGGCTTGGTGAAAGCCATGCAGGTATTATGGTTTTAGATTCAGATAAAATTGCTGGCACAAAAGCATCGGAAATATTTGAAACTTACTCAGATACCATTTATGAAATTGGTCTTACACCCAATCGTATGGATGCCATGAGTCACCTTGGTGTAGCTCGAGATGTGTGTGCATATTTGTGGCACCACGATAAACAAGAATTACGTGCAATATCTCCTTTTAAAAATGGTTTTAAAGCGGATAACAATGATTTGCCTATTAAGGTTACCATAGAAAACAATGATGCTTGCAAACGTTATGCTGGTGTAAGTATAAGCAATATTAAAGTGGGCGAAAGTCCGGCTTGGTTGCAAAATAAATTGAAGGCAATTGGTTTGAGAGCAATCAATAACATTGTAGATATTACCAATTTTATTTTGCACGAAACTGGGCAACCACTGCATGCTTTTGATGCTTCAAAAATAACAGGCAATAGCATTATAGTAAGAAATGCAAAAGAAGGAGAGCAGTTTAAAACACTAGATGGTAAAGAGAGAAAATTATTTGCCACAGACCTTATGATTGCAAACCCAACAGAGAGCATGTGTATGGCAGGTGTGTATGGTGGCGAAGAAAGTGGTGTAACAAATGAAACGGTAAATGTATTTTTAGAAAGTGCGTGGTTTAATAATGAAGCTGTTAGAGTAACATCACTTAAGCATAGTTTGCGTACCGATGCTGCTACTCGTTTTGAAAAAGGAGTGGACATCAGCAATACTGTTAATGTATTGAAACGTGCTGCACTAATGATAAAAGAAATTGCAGGTGGCGTAATAAGCAGTGAAGTGATAGATGTATATCCTACACCTACAGAAAAAACTTCGGTTGCTTTAAAATATCATTACCTAAAAAAGTTGAGTGGTAAAAATTATCATTCAGATACTATTAAAAATATTTTGACTGCACTTGGTTTTGAAATACAAAAAGAAGGTGTAGATGAAATATGGGTGAATGTACCTTTTAGTAAAACAGATATTACTATTGGTGCAGATATTGTAGAAGAAATAATGCGTATAGATGGATTGGATAATGTAGAAATTCCTGCTACCATTTCTATAGCACCATCTGCTGCTAGCGATAATGGCAGAGCTGCTTTACAAGAAAAAATTGCCAACTATCTTACGGATAATGGTTTTAGCGAAATATTTACAAACAGCATTACTGATAGTAAATATTATGATGAATCCGTGTTGGCCAATACAGTAAAAATGATAAACAACTTAAGCGCAAATTTAGATGTGATGCGCCCATCGTTGTTGCAAACAGGGTTGGAAGTGATTGCTTACAACCTAAACAGAAAAAATGCAAACTTAAAATTATATGAGTTTGGTAAAACGTATAATACAACTGGCATAGGAAAATACCAAGAGCAATTTGAACTTGCAGTATACACGAGTGGTGTGGTTACAGAAGGCTCTTGGCAACAAAAAGAAGTGAAAGCAGATTTTTATTACTTGAAGGGTTTGTGCGAAAAAATATTTGCATCACTCGGTGTAAAAAATCTAACAACAACGTTAAGCGAAAGTGCAGATGCAGATTTTGGTATAAACTTTTTGTTGAAAGATAAAGTGCTGGCTACCATTGGAGCAGTTGCTAAAAAGACATTGAAACAGTTTTCTATAAAAGAAGAAGTATTGTTTGCCAATATTGCTTGGGATGAAGTGCTGAAACTTACATCAGAAAAAAATACGACTTACAAGGAAGTATCTAAATTTCCGGTAGTGCAAAGAGATTTAGCAATTGTATTGGATAAAAGTATAGCTTACGCAGAAGTAGAAAATGCTATTAAAGGAAACAAAATTGCATCGTTAAAATCTACCAAGCTGTTTGATATTTTTGAAAGTGAAAAACTAGGAAAAGATAAAAGGTCTATGGCGGTAAACTTTTCTTTTAGTGATGATACCAAAACGCTAGAAGACGCAGAAACTGAAACCATGATGAATAAAATTATTGCTTCGCTAGAGAAGAAATTAAATGCAGAAATAAGAAAGTAAGTTGGCAGAAATAAACGACCATATAAAACAAGTAAATGATAAGCTGCAAATATTGCTAAAGCAATGCCAATCTTTGCAAATTGAAAACGAGCAATTGAAAATGTCGGTTGCAGATTTTTCTGTGAAAGATAAAACACAGAAAGAAACCATAGATGCCATGCGACAAGAGCAACTTATCTTAAAGGCATCGTTGGATAAAATGGACGAAGCAGAAAAGAAAGAACTAGAGAAAAAGATAAATGGTTACTTAAAAAATATTGATAAATGTATTGCATTATTGAGCCATAAACACAGTGCATAATGAGTGAATTGATTCCTATAAATATTGTGATTGGCGATAGAACGTATCGAATAAAAACAACGGTGAGCGATGAAGAAATTATTCGCAAAACGGTGAAAATGATTAACGATAAAATTGTGGAATTTAAAACACAGTTTTCTGGCAAGGATATGCAAGATTATATTGCCATGGTAATTATTTGGTATGCCACACAAAATGCTAGTAAAGAAGGAAACCCCATGCTAAACAAAGAAGTAGTAGATGCGTTGATGAAGATGGAAAGGCAAATGGATGAAGTGATAGGTCGCAAACAATTATAGAAATCATGTTTGCTTGCAGATGCGTTAGTGAGCTCTGAGAATCCTTAGTGTACTTTGTGGTTCAAATGGTTCTAGTACGTTTTACTACTAGGTGCACAAAGCTTACCACTAATACTGCAAAAAATGCTGCTGTAATTTGGATATTTATAAATCCTTCAGTAAATCTTCTAGTTTAATTTCCTCCAACACTTTTCTTTCTTGTAAGTTTGATGCTGAGGTAAACCATTTAATTAAACGTATCATACCCCCTTCAATTTCTATTCCAGTAATATCGCCATCATCAAAACAACAACAGCCACTGTTAAAGTAAGTGGGCTTTACAGTTTCTTTTTCTTTGCCAGGAATATTGTTAGATGGATGGTCTAAATATTTACCAGAGGCAAATACGGGCGCATGTGTGTGGCCAGTAACAAGTAACAAATTTTTCTTTCCGCTGCTCCATTCACTCATCATGATGTTATGCTTGTTTCGCATAGTATAATCTTTGCTTGGTGTATTTATTTTTATTTCTAAATAACGTTGTAGTGGTAACCAAAGATGTGCTACAATCCATGTGCTAAGGGCATTGTTGTCGCTCAT
>JANMFB010000266.1:0-11610 GCA_031377605.1 Ferruginibacter sp. | reverse complement strand
GATAATCAATTTCAATTTGAGCCAGTGCTCGGGCATAAAAATAGCGAGCTTGATGGGTTTGTGCGATGACTTGTCCGCCCGCATAAATCGGAAAATTTAGCATCAAGCCTACCGAAGAACTTTTATTATTAGCGGGTGTATTAACCCAGCTCTGTACAGCAGAGATAAAATTGGCTCCAGTCGGCCATGTGTAGGTACCTGTACCAGTTACTGCTACAGATGAAAGAACCGTTCCTGAAAAGTCACCGCCTGCTGTACTCCATCCACTTGCAATGCTCCAGTTGGATGTGCCATTTGCGCCACAGAGTGTTCCCTCTGTCCAGGTAGTTGAAACATTGTGTGCATCGATTACAAATGAGGTATTGCTTTGTACAGATATTGCTTGCATTTGCAAGGTTACACCAGTTATGGTAGCACCTGCAGGGATAGTGGAAAGGTCAAATTTAAGTAAAGCCCTGTTTTTCTTACTAGTTTCACGGTCAACGTCCAATTCTGTACATGAACCATTATTTTGTCCTGGACTATTTTCATCTAACCATGTGTCGGCCGATGGTGTAAAAGTAAGTGTGCCTCCAGCGGCGGGAAATCCACTTTGAAATGTACCTGCATCACATGCATCGTTGGTTACTGTTACTGTTACAACAGCCGTATTTGTACCACCTGCAGCGTTAGTAACTTTGTAAGTAAAATTATCGGTACCTGCAAAATCGGCATTTGGTACGTAAGTAATTGTATTATCGGTATTTATTGATACTCTTCCGTTAGCAGGGCCTGTAGTTATAGCCGAAACAGTTAAGCCAACTGCATCATTTGCTAGTACGTTAAACGTACCAATTGCATCTTCAGCAATAGTAAAGGCATCCGCCGCAGTTGCAGGGGTAGAACCACCTGTAAGTGTAACATTTAAAGTACCATTCACACAAAGTGGTGCTGCATTACAAACTGTGTACGTTAATGCAAGTGGCCCTGTAAAGTTTGCGTTTGGTGTAAATGTTACCACACCCGCAGCAGTAAAAGATACTGTACCATTAACAGCGCCTGTTACATTTGTTAAGGTAAGCTGCGATCCTGTTGGATCTGTATCGTTAGCTAAAACATTCACAACAACTGGTGTACCTGCGCCGCAAGTAACGCTCACAGAAGCATTGTCTGTATTAGCCACAGGCGGCTGAGGGCCTGCAGTAATCGTAATAGGGAATGATCTGAAAGATTTTCTTCCACAATTATCTGACACTTCGCAAGTAATAATACAATTACCAGGAGTGGCTCCTGTTGGGTTAAATGTAGTACTGGCAGAAGTAGCTGATGTAAAAGTACCACCACAGCTAGATGACCACAAGTATGTAAATGTAATACCGGTGAGTGGTGACGTAGCAGCAACTGAAACAGCTATCGGACCACCACTGGTAGAAATTACCTGGCCATTTATAATACCCGATACATTTAATTGAGGCGCTTTTGGCTGAACCTGAAAAAGACTAAAATTAAAAAATGCTCGTTGAGCAGCAACATCTGCCACAGTTCCTTTATTGTGAGAGTGGCCTGCTTCATACATTACAAAACCACGGTTAGGATTATCCATTCCTCGGCCATAAACCATTACTGCTGCCACATTACCTCCCGCTAGATTTGGTGCTGCCACATCTGACTGGCTAGGATCGTATGCAATAATTTTGGCACCAGGGTTCCAACGAGTGGCCCCGCCAGCATCACTAGATTGTTTAGGAATATATATTTGTTCAGATCCGTTTAGCTGTGCTAAATCAGTAGTACCCAAATATTGGGCAATAGGATCATCGTTTAATAGGTGTGTATATGGTACAGAACCACCTGAGTGTGTTCCCCATAATTTTAAGCTATTATTTGGCCAAGGTGTTGGCGTTACAGCCGATGTTCTTGTGCTAAGAAAATTCATTTGCTGCGTGGTGTTTGCAGGATTAATACAATTTTCGAGCGCACTTACCGCATGGCAAGCTGCCCAAATAGAACCTAGGCAGTTTAAATTCCAATTAAATAAGTTGCTATGTGTAGCCCAAGTAGGATCGGCATGGGGCATTACAAAAAAATCGTCGCAGCAATCTAATGTTTGAGGGCTTTTCCAGTTATAAGCACCAGGAAATGCAGCTAAAGTAATACCTGCATTAGTTAAGTAGCCCTGCGCAATACTCCCATTAGCTGCATCTAATGTCCACCTAGGTGCAGCTGTTAATGTTTGAGTAACATTTACAGTTAATAATGGAGACGCTGTGGTATTAACCCCCACAACACCCTGCCCTTGCCAGAAGGTTATACGAGCGTCAACTGCTGCACTTCTATATTGGGCGGGTATTATAAAAGTACCGCCTCTATACTGTACACCAAGGTAAGTAAAGTCTAAACCATCTTTTACTTTCCCTGCGCCAATTACCCACTTAATAGGTGTTTTAAAATTCCTCAATAGGTCGTAAATAAGGCCATATGGCTTTAAGCCATTAGCAACAGTATTGGGGTTTGTGGCGCCCATGTTAATGATGTAAGATCCTGATGAAAAGGTTTCCGTTTGTGCTTTTGCATTAAAACTGAATTGGCAAATTATTGCAAGCAATAAAAGCCTGCAAAATGTAGATTTAGGGTTTCTCATGGTTTGGTTTGTAGAATTGTTATTGGTTTTATTAGAAGAATAACGCTATTATATTATCAAATATTGTAATCGTAAAAAAATATTTGAAGTCTGTCAATTTTGTGATTGTAAGACGATAGGTAAAATGAAAAGGTTTCTAACTAAGACGCAGAAATATTTAATTTAATTTGCAGTTTATTACCATGATTTATTATAAACTATTCATAAACTCGTTCTATCAATTACTGAATGAAAACGTTCACTTTTTAATCCTTTTTAAATAATAATTGATAATTATTAGCGAAGGATGTTAAAATAATAAGGCTCAAAATTATGCATTAATTTATTCTTTTTGTCTGCATGATAGAATAAATTATACCATTTGTGTTGCTTCAAACTAGCACCAAAAGCCCGGAGGCTAATTTCCATTGCTTGAAATCCTGATTAGTAAAGCCGGTCTTGAAGCTTCGTTGAAATGAATGTATAATGTAGAAAAACCCGATATAAATAATCATAAATGAAACATTTTGCAATCAAACCATCATGCTTAATAAAATATTTATTTGAGCAAATAAGTTTATGAACCATTCGCTTTCTTTGAATCCTTTGCTGTAAAATTTATATTAAGTGTTATCGTCTTTATATTTGCAGCCAATGGCACAAAAAAAATTACTACGCTTTGCGCAAATAAAGGAGTTTGAAAATGTTTTTGAGTATCCGAAAGATATGCAAGGCAAATGGCATGGTTTTTTTAAAAATGAAAACCCTGTTGTTTTAGAGCTCGCATGTGGCAGGGGCGAGTACACTATTGGGCTTGCATTGTTGGATAAAGGCAAAAACTTTATCGGCATTGATATTAAAGGAAACCGGATGTACATTGGGGCAAAAAGGGCCATTACAGATAATTTAAGTAACGCTGCCTTTCTTCGCACTCAAATAGAATTAATACCCGATTATTTTTCGAAAAATGAAGTGGATGATATTTGGATAACTTTCCCTGACCCACAACTTAGGATATCTAAAGCAAAAAAAAGATTGACACACCCTAGGTTTTTAAGACTTTATCAACAAATATTAAAAGCAAATGGCACTATTAATTTAAAAACAGATTCACCACAGCTTTACAGGTTTACAAAAAAAGTAATTGAAATATTTGGGTTACATTTATTGGAAGATACAGAAGATGCGTATGCCTCGGAAAATATTGCTCCGGAATTGAAAATAAAAACCCATTATGAAAGCCTTGATATAGCAGGAAGCAAAAAAATACATTATTTAAAATTTACTTTACCGGAGAGCATTCCTAATTTTGATACAAAACTGCAAGAAGCGCTTATTGCTGAAAATGACAATTAAATGAGTAATTTAAAAGAGGGAGATGATTATTATATAAATGGAAATGGAATGTTGGTCTTTACCTCATCATACCATCTTAGAAGAGAAACATGTTGTGGTAGTGGCTGTTTGCATTGTCCATATTCATATAAAAATGTGGAAGAAAACAGAAGAAAAATATTGCTTAAAGAAAGACCTCCAGTCATTTTGATGAGCCAGCATAAAAAATAAATATGGCAAAGTCTACTAAAAAAGCCGACGGTACTTTTACTTTTTTTGATGACGTGTACGATGTAGTACGACAAATACCAAAAGGAAGAGTAACTTCATATGGCGCCATTGGTAAATATTTAGGCACAGCGCTTTCTGCACGAATGGTAGGTTGGGCAATGAACGCTGCGCATAACCAAAAACCAAAAGTGCCTGCACATAGAGTTGTTAATAGACAAGGCATGCTTACAGGTAAGCATCATTTTGCGACGCCTACTTTAATGGAGGAACTATTAAAGAAAGAAAAAATATTGGTAAAAGATGAGAAGATAATTGGTTTTGAAAAATATTATTGGGACCCGAGTTTGGAATTACTTTAGCCGAAAAGTCGTTAACTCGCATTAATTTTTAAATGGTTTTTTTCAAACAAAGCACTTAAATTTCGTCTCCCCGCCTTACCGGCATAAAAAATAAAACATGAGCCAAAAATTTGAAGGCAGCATTTCTTTTATAAATCATGATAAGCAATACGCCATGATAGAATACGAAGACGGCAACAAAAAGAAAACTGTTCGTGCAAGCATTGATGAAAAGACTCAAAAGGAAATGATTGAAAAAAAACTTATCAGAAAGAAGCATCATTTTATGGTAGGCGATATCGTGAGTTTTGATGTAAAGCTTTCTGACCGTGGGGATAGGATGCTAGCCGTGGGTTTAACTTTTTTATACAACAATACGCTAGATGTTCTTATAAATAAAAGTCTTACTACAAACAGATTTATTGGATACTTAAAACAAGTAGACGATAATTATTTTGTAAAAGAAATAGACAGTTATTTATTTTTTCCAGTACCCTTTTCTGCATGGCAAATAAAACCTACCGAAGAAGAGCTAAACGAACAAGTAGATTTCTCGTTAGAAAACATTGATAAGAAAGAAAAAATTTATGCGTCTTTGTTTAACAATAGTTACATTCCCGAGTTTGAACAAGCAGTAAAATTATTTAAAACAAAAACAGTAATAGAAGCCACTGTGTATAAAGTGATGGCACATGGTATTTACTTAAATATTATAGCTAATAAAATACAAGGCAAAATTCCTTTTGAAGATAAAATACAAGTTGGAGATAAAATAAGTGTGTTGATAACCTACTTGGGGAAGAATAAGATTGCTGTAGAAAAAGCCTAATTAAGTTAAAATTATCATTTTATAAAGTTTCAACATAAAAAATACTAATAAGTGTTAGTTTTGCCAACTTACCATGGCAAAAATTAAAACACTTACAAACGGTACTAAAAAAGAAGTCATTCTAAAAAATGCAGCATTGCTTTTTAGGAAAAATGGATTTAAAGCGACGAGTTTACGTGAACTTGCTGAAACGATGCACATAGAGGCGCCAAGCTTATACAATCACATAGGTAGCAAAGGAGAATTGTTGCAAGAAATTTGTTTTACTGTGGGAAAAGATTTTACTGCTAAGATGGAAACTGTTTTAGCATCTAAAGAAGATTCCGAAGAAAAGATAAAAACACTTGTGCAATTTCACATTCAAAAAATATATACAGACTTCGACAATGTTTTTGTAAGCAATCATGAATGGAAGCATTTGCAAAAAAAGCAATTAAGTGATTTTTTGAAACAACGTAAGCAATATGAAAATAATTTTATAGCCATTGTACAGCATGGTGTAAAAGAAAAAATATTCAAACCCCTCAATCCACAGGTAGTAGTACTGACAATACTTTCGGCAGTGAGGGGGCTAGAGTTTTTGCACAGCCACATAAACGAATTTAGTTTAGCCAAATTAGAAGAGGGCGTGACACAACATTTATTAACAGGAATTACGAAATAATATGTCAACACATTTTCATTCAATAAAAGTAAAAGAAGTAATAAGGGAAACACCTGATTGTGTTTCTGTAAGTTTTGATATTCCGACTGACTTGAAAGAAGTTTTTACATTTAAAGAAGGACAAAATATTACTATCAAAAAAATATTGAATGGAAAAGAAGTCCGTAGGTCTTATTCTATTTGTGCCGCTCCGCATGAAGGCATATTAAAAGTAGCTATAAAAAAAGTAGAATCTGGTTTGTTTTCCACTTATGCCAATGAGGCTTTAAAAGCAGGAGATGTATTAGAAATAATGTCCCCAACAGGAAAGTTTAGTACAAAAAATACAACCGGCAATTACTTGGGCATTGCTGCAGGAAGCGGTATTACACCAATTATGTCAATTATAAAACATGTACTTAAAACCCAAGCAGACAGTAGCTTTACCCTTTTGTACGGAAACCAACGTCGTGGCTCTATTATATTCTTCGAAGAAATAGAAGGATTGAAAAATAAATATATGGAGCGGTTTAACTTTATAAATATTTTAAGCAGAGAAAAAACCGACTCTTCTATAAATTATGGCAGAATAAATGAGGAAAAACTTATTGCATTAAAACATTTGTTAGATTTTAAAGATCTTACTGAGGCATTTATTTGTGGCCCCGAAGAAATGATATTTTCTGCTGCAGCATTTTTAGAAAAGGAGGGGATGGCAAAAAAAGATATCCATTTTGAATTGTTTACCAGCCCGGGGCAACAAAATAATATTGCTAAAAAAACAATTACAACCGAAGATATAGGACCAAAAAGCAACATTACCATAAAACTAGACGGACGTAGTTTTGATTTTACCCTTGGCTATAATGCAGATAATATTTTAGATGCTGCACTTTTGCAAGGCGCAGACTTGCCATATGCATGCAAAGGTGGAGTTTGCTGCACTTGCAAAGCAAAACTAGTAACGGGCAAAGTTCATATGGATGTGAATTATGCACTAGAGGAAGAAGAGGTTGAGGCGGGATTTATTCTTACTTGTCAAAGCCATCCACTTACAGAAGTGGTAGTGGTAGATTATGATGTGAAGTAGGGGAGTAATATGAAATATTATGGGTTAAAACGTATAGGGCTTGGCGAAGTTTGTGGATTTTAAATTGTTCCGCCCCTAACTCCTGTACAATAAAGATAAATAGATGTTGGTAACAACCAAATGCTTGGCTTTGTACTTCTGACCGAACTATTGCTGATAGAATTACTAATTCTCATAGGGTTTCTTCTGCCCAAATTTTGCCAAGTTTTGCTTTGTGTGCTACGAAGCACAGAGTACCCATGCAGCGTAGGCACAAGGCAGGCTCTTTTGCATGGTTAGTTTTTGTGTGTTGGCTTTGTGAGCCTTGATAATTTTCCTGAACTGGTGTGTTGGCTATGTTCCGATTGGCTAGTAGTGCAAAAGAATAATAAAATTTTATTCGTCATACGTTGCTAAACTAGCTCTTAAATTTTTTATAGATTGTTTCCACCTTTCTAGGTCAGGATTATTGGGGTCATAGAATTCGTCTATTAACTCTTGAAGTTTCTTGATTTCTGCTATTATTAATTTTTTTTCTAAAACTGACATAGATTTAATTTTATTATTGTTTAATAAATTTTGTTCTAACTGTTTTACCATTTGTTTCAAAAACTGCTATGTAAACCGATTTTGAAAGAGCCGAAAGATTTATTTGGACAAGGTTTGTATTCGGAAATGACTGGCTTAAGATACGTTTACCTGTCTCATCAAAAACAGTTACAGATTTTATTATAATGTCGTTAGTTCTACTTTGGGCAAATAAAAGTTCATTTGCAGGGTTAGGGTATACTTTTATGTCATCACCATTATTATTTGCAAATGGAATTATTGCTAAAGCGTTACTAAATTTATTACAAGTTTTAAATGTCTCTTTTACTGAGTAATTCCCAAATATTGAAGCATTAAATGTGCTATTCGTAGCACCTGCAATCATTTGTCCATCTTTATACCATTGCCATGATGCTCCAATTCTCTGTGGAGATGCTGTAAGTGTATAGCCATTTTTTGTTATCATCGGGTTTACCTGCACAACTTCAATTTTCACTTTGTTACTTTCAATATTATTTGAGGTAAGACAATTTTCATTACTTGTAATTCTACAAGATACTTCATCATTATTTGAAGGAGCTGTTAAGTTAAAAGTTGCAGAATTTAAGCCAACATTTAAACCATTTTTCTTCCATTGATAAATTGGGATTGAGCCACCATTCGTAGAAGTTGCAACAAAAGTAATTGACTGCCCTTCGCATAAAATATTATCGACATCATTGCTTATAATGGCAATGGTGGGTGTAAGTAATGGTCTTACAGTGATAGAAATACTATTACTGCTTACTGTATAAATTGAATAACAATCTGCCGCAGGTGCAGTAACTGTACAACTTACAATATCATTGTTGTTTAAAGTATTAGTTACAAATGTATTAGTATTTGAAGCCGCGTTTACACTATTTACTTTCCATTGATAAACAGGGTTTATAATGTTAGTTGAAGCAGTTAAGGTTATACTTAAATTTTGGCAAATTGTAGTTGCAGTAGATATGATACTTGCTGTAGGTGTAAGTATTGGTCTTACGGTTATATTGATGCTATTGCTGTTAGCAGTTGTTGAGGTTACACAACTTAATGAGGCTGTAAGTTCACAGGTAATAATATCAGCATTCACTAATGTTGTAGTAGAGTAAATAATACCATTCCCAACATTTATTCCATTTCTTTTCCATTGATAAGTTGGTGTTGCACCTCCGTTTGTTGCAGTAGCTGTAAAACTTACACTTTCACCAATGCAGGGATTTGTTCGGCTTGCTGATATACTAATAGATGGAGTTACAGGGACAACTACACTCACAGTAATAGTATTAGCTGATGTTGCTGTTGCAATATGACACCCTGAAGTTGCAGAAACAAAACAAGTTATTTGGTCGTTATTTAATAATGTATTATCGGTAAAAGTTGTAGCGTTTATTCCTACATTAACACCGTTCTTTCTCCATTGATAGTTTGCCGTTGGTGCATTTGTAGCAGCAGTAAACATTACTGATGTTCCTGGACAAATATTATTTGCAGAAGCTGTAATTGTTGTTATAGGTGCAAGAGGAGTATTTACTACCATAGTTATAGTATTACTAGTATTTGTTGGAGTACCGAAACAACCACTTGTTGCGGTAACAACACAATTAACTGAATTACTATTTAGTAAACCATTATCAACATAAGTTGGACTATTACCACCAACATTTATTCCATTTTTTTTCCATTGATAACTTGCTGTTGGCGCATTTGTAGTAGCTGTAAAAGTTACAGATGTACCAAAGCAGATATTATTTGTTGATGCCAAAATATTTGCAGTAGGTGGCTGATTTGCTAATGCTAATTGCCAATCGCTTTGGGTGTATGACAATCTTAATTTATCTACCCAACCTTTAAAACCATATATTCCCCACCAATTTGAAGCGTCTTGAAAGTTTGCACCACCTAAAAAACCATCTCCATCATTTAATTGAAAATTTGCAGTCGTGTTTGTTGCATAAGTAGTACCATCTACTTTTATTATAGTTCCTGTACTACCATAGCTTACCGAAATAACATGCCATTCATTAAAACGAAATGGCGTTGCGGTTGCGGTTATATCTGTAAAAGTTTGTGTAGCTGAATTAAATCTTCTGAAAGCAACATTACCATTTGAATAACCAACAATAAAACTAGACTTTGTTAACCCGTTACTATCCACAGAAAAAATTGTTGCACTTGTAGCACTATTCCCGCCAAACCAAGTATATCCATTTTGTACTTTAACAAGCATTTCAATCGTACCTTGTTTTGGTAACCAAAATTGTTTATCATATTTTATTACAGGATAAATATTAAATGCAGTAGGAACTCCATTAAAATAAGATTCGCCATCGCAATAAGTATTCTGAAAAGTGATAAGATTTGGATTACCGTTAGTAGCACCATTCATGTTGTCTGTCCATGAATTGAAAACGGGAATTTGTAAGCACTTTTGATTAGAACCATTTACATTAGTAACTGTTAAACAAACATTATAAATACCATTAGTAGCGTAAGTATGTGTAGGATTCGCCGTAGTTGATGTTGAGCCATCTCCGAAATTCCAACTATAACTTGCAGCACAAGTACTAGAATTTAAAAAATTAACAGCTAAACCTACTTTTGTAAAATTAAAATTAGAAATGGGAGCGGTAAGAGATATTGTTATAGGATTACTTAAAATATTATTGGACGTAACACAACTAATTGATGAAGTTAAAACACAAGTAACAATATCATTATGGTTCAAAGTAGAGGTGGAATAAGAATTCACATTTATACCAACGTTTACACCATTTACTTTCCATTGATAAATTGGCGAAGTACCGCCATTTGTAATTGTTGCATTAAAAGTAGCATTTGTACCACCGCAAAAAACAGTACTATTGGCTGTTATTGAAATTGTTGGAGTAGGGGGATTACCACCTATAGACTGTTTAGCAATAATTAAAGGAACGCCTGTATTTGTATTAGGGCAAATAGAAGTTACCTTAATTTGAAAATACTCTATAACACCACAGGTTGCAATATGTGTTATTGATGTTGAGTTGATTGGAGAGTTAAATGTTCCTACTAAAGTAAAAGCTCCTGAAGTCGATTGACGATATTCTACTTTTACTGGGTTTGTATTTGCATTCCAACTTACAATTAGTTGCGTACCATTATCAACAACAGCTACATTTTCAGGCTGTAATTTTTCACAAGGAATATAACTACAAGGAGTAATACAAGTACCGCCTGTTCCTGCTATTCGATTATTTATTGATATTATGGATTCTGGAGCCCAATCTGTGGCGTTATTAACTGTTGGATTCATTATAAAACCTGTTGTATGTGCACATCCAAAATTATGCCCAATTTCATGAGCAACTAAACAACGCATTGTATTTACCCCAACTCCGTATTCCCTAATTACATTAGTATTATATCCGTTTGTGGCACAGGTTGTAGATAACCAAGCTAATCCAACTGGTTGCAATACTCCTCCTTGAGAATACCAATAAGATGCATCATCAAAAGGTTTTGTAAAACCGCTTGGAGCCCAACCTGTAAATAAATTTAAGTTAGTACTTATATCTGAATTAAAAACCCATGGATTAACCTGTGGACTAGTAAAAATAAATATTTCTGAAATTTTATAAAATAAATCATCAGAAAAAACGCCTACATAATTTGCTTCCACCATATTCATTATAGAGAGAATGTAATTTGAAGTTTGGTCAATACTACTTCCGTGATTCTGAAAACTTGAATAATCAACTGCAATCGCATAATCAATTACTCTACAAATGCCATTAGTTGCTTCATTTGATTTATTTAAGTTAGCAAAATTGCTTTTTGTTGTATTTACAGTTTCTGTTCCACATTTTACATCTAACTTTATTTCATCTTTTTCTTTGTATATAATTATCAAATCTTTTTCATTTTCTTTTATAAAATTACTTACTTGCTCAATAATATATTTTTCTTTGCCAATAGTAAAGCTGCCTAAAATAAAATCTTTTGCCAATGAAA
>JANMFB010000241.1:0-5367 GCA_031377605.1 Ferruginibacter sp. | reverse complement strand
GGTTTTATTAAAGGGATCACTTTCATAAAACTATTGCCCCTGCTTTGTATTATCATATTCGGTTTTAGCCACGTAAAATCAGCCAACTTGCAATGGGAACATTTACCCACACTAAAAACATTTGGCGATACTGCCCTCATTTTATTTTTTGCCTTTGCTGGTTTTGAAACATCGCTTGGGGTGAGTGGAGAATTTAAAAATCCTAAACGAACGGTACCTTTAGGCATTTTGTTGGGAGGTACGATAGTACTTATTGTTTATATACTTTTGCAAACGGTAACACAAGGTGTATTGGGGCCTGCCATAGCTGGCTTTAAAGATGCTCCACTTGCTGCAGTGGCCGAAAAAATTGTAGGGCCTATAGGGGCAACTATCTTGTTGATTACGGCTGCCATATCTTGTTTTGGAAGTGTGAGTGCTGATGTGCTTGCTACACCTCGTTCATTATTTGCTGCTTCCAATGATGGCTTGTTTCCAAAGTTTCTTGGCAAAGTTCATCCTAAGTTTGCTACACCTTATTTAGCTGTTATTACCTATGCACTGCTGATTTTTCTTTTTTCTATTTCAGGGGGATTTAAACAATTAGCTGTGCTGGCTAGTGCCGCCATACTGCTTATTTATTTGGCCGTTATTTTAGCCACTATAAAATTACGAAAGCATAAACAAGGTTCATCTGAAAAAACTTTCCGAGCGCCCGGCGGTTTAATCATTCCATGTATTGGTATTGCAGCCATTATCTGGTTGCTCACAAGTTTAAGTAGGTTGGAAATTTTATCAACTATTTCTTTTATAGCAGTAGTTTGTATTATTTATTTTATGATGAAGAAACTTAAACATAAACAAGATCCTATAAACTAATATTAAATTGTAAATAATAAATTATGAAAAAGATTATCATTATTGCTATCAGCTTTTTACTTTACCAAAATTCAATTGCACAAAAACCCCGTGCAAGGGGTATTGGAATTCCCTTTGATGGCACACCTGGTAAATTCAACGCCATTACTGATGTAAAAGGTGTGGAAGTTGGTTACAGCACCATCATTTCTGGTAACGGAAAAAACTTGAGAGGCAAAGGTCCCGTTCGCACAGGTGTTACGGCAATTTTGCCAAGAGGTCGAAATAACAACCCTGTTTTTGGTAACTGGTATTCTTTAAATGGGAATGGCGAAATGACGGGCACCACCTGGTTAACTGAATCAGGCTTTTTAGAAGGGCCCATCATGATAACCAATACCAACAGCGTGGGTGTGGTAAGAGATGCAGTGCTGAAATGGTTTGTAAAAACAGGTTGGTACAAAGAAGATTTTTGGTACACCTACCCTATTGTGGCCGAAACCTACGATGGTTTTTTAAATGATATTTATGGTTTTCATGTAAAAGAAAGCAATGCCTGGGAAGCATTAGACAGCGCCAAGAGTGGCTTTTTAAAAGAAGGCAATGTTGGTGGCGGAACGGGTATGATGTGTTTGGGGTTTAAAGGTGGCACTGGTAGTGCTTCAAGGCTTATAAAAATTGAAGACTCCTCCTATACTGTTGGCGTACTGGTTCAATCAAACTTTGGTGGTAAAAATGATTTTACAATTGCCGGTGTACCTGTTGGCAGAGAACTGAAGGATACTATGAATTATGAATTCAAAGCTCCTCCCTCCTACCAGCCGGGTGATGGTTCTATCATTGTGGTTGTTGCAACAGATGCTCCCTTATTGCCGCACCAATTAAAAAGAATTGCCACAAGAGTTTCACTAGCTATTGGCATTGTTGGCGGCCGAGGCACTAATGGCTCAGGTGATATTTTTATCGCCTTTTCTACAGCCAACCCTACTGCTTTTCAAAGAAGAGATTTCACAAAGCTGGATGAGCTGCCCAATGATCTCATCAATCCTTTATTTGAGGCAACCGTGCAGGCTACAGAAGAAGCCATCATTAATGCAATGGTGGCTGCAGAAACAATGGTGGGTATTAACGGCAACAAGGCTTATGGCCTGCCGCATAAGTTAGTGATAGAAGTATTGAAAAAATATAACAGGATAAAATGAAAAAATATTCACTCCTTCTTATTACTTTTTTAATTTCAGCTTTGCTAAATACCCAGAAGATAGTAACAAAAAGCCATGATACAATTCGGCAAACTATTGTAATAATGTTCGATGCATTATCCAAGCGGGATTCTTTCAACTTAAAGAATTATTGTACTACTGATGTTACCTTATATGAATATGGACAAGCATGGCATATAGATACCCTTATCCATAAAGCTATTAAACTAAACCAAGCAGCAGATTTTAAACGTATCAACAATTTTGATTTTCTCCTTACTATAGTCGACAAAAACACCACATGAGTTACCTGTCGTCTTGAGTCAGCAATAACCAAGTATGGCAAACAGATGATTTTATATTGGCTGGAAACATTAATTTTAGTTAAAGAAAGAAAACAATGTAAGGTAAAATATTTGCATTCAACACCCCTCAACCGCATCAAATGCTTTTTTATAGGGGTGGCGTTGAAAGAAAAGTGATTTGCTATTAAAAGTAACAAACCAATTATAACTACTCATCTAAATAAAATTATCAATTAACAAACCTTGATTATTAACTAAAATATTTTGTATGAGTAAATTATTTTTAGCATTCGCTTGTATCTTTTTTTTATCGGCAGTAAATGCACAATCAAAAAAGGTGGACAAAGGTATTGTTGGTACTTGGCGACTAGTATATTTTGCCGATTTTGATTCTGCCACTAATTCATGGATATTTCGTTACGGAAAAAACCCTCGCGGATTTTTCACTTATACAAAAAGTGGCTTATTAAACATCAATATTTCTTCTGATAACCCACTTAAAATTTCCGAAGAAGAAGGGAAAAATTATGATATGAATTTATACAACTACTCGAGAAAAATTCATTCGGACATTTTGGTAAATATACATTAGAGATGGAAAAAGGAAGGGTTATTCATCATGTAAAAGGTGGCAGCATACTATGGTACACCGATACCGAACAGCTGCTACATCACAGACAAATAAAAAATAGGAGGAAACTTTCAACGGTTTTAAAAGCAAATGAAAATAATAATTAACCATCAACCCTAATAAACAGAAAACAAATGAGAACACTATTCATTTTTACAACATCCATATTTTGGCTGGCTGTTTCGGTCAATGCACAGCTATCTTCCGCCAGTGTAGATTCATTGGTACAAAACGCCATGCAGCAATTTAAAGTAGCAGGTGCTTCAGTAGCCATTGTAAAAGACGGCAAAGTAATTTACAAAAAAGGCTTTGGTGTAAAATCAATTGAAACAAAGGCCCCAGTTGATGAGTTTACCAATTTCCAAATAGCTTCTAACAGCAAGGCTTTTACCACAGCCGCTTTATCCATTTTAATTGATGAAGGAAAATTATCCTGGAAAGACAAAGTGAAAAAACATATCCCTGAATTTAAAATGTACAACGATTATGTAACTGAAAATTTTTTAGTAGAAGATCTGCTTTGCCATCGCAGCGGTTTGGGCTTAGGCGTTGGCGACCTTATGGGATTTCCGGATGGCTCGGATTTTACCATAAAAGATATACTGACAAGTTTTCAATATTTTAAACCTGTTTCTGATTTTAGAACCAAGTTTGACTACGATAACCTCCTATACTGGGTGGCGGGAGAATTGGTAACAAGAGTAAGCGGTATACCCTGGGAAAAATTTGTGGCCACAAAAATTATGCAGCCGCTGCAAATGAACAACTCTTTTACAACATTAAAAGATATTAAAGACCGAAGCAATGTAGCCATGCCACACTCTACTCTTACTAGTAATGGCAATATGAAAAGTATTGCTTTATTTGAAGAGATCATTAATGGAGCAGCAGGCGGTATTTTATCGAACGTAGATGATATGAGTAAATGGGTGCTCATGCAACTTAACAAAGGAAAATATGGCGATGGTTTAAAACAGAAAATATTTACGGAGGCAAGGCAGGGAGAAATGTGGAAACTCCATACTGTGATGGATGCAAACCCTTGGCCGAGGTATAATACTCATTTTTCCGGTTATGGGCTAGGATGGTTTTTAAATGATATTAAAGGATACTTAAATGTTTCGCATACAGGCGGGTTGCCTGGCATGTTGTCGAAAGTTACTATCATGCCGGATTTAAAATTGGGCATCGTTGTTTTGACCAATACTGAAAATGGAGGTAGTGATTTATTCTCCGTGGTAACCAACAGCATTGTCGATAGTTACCTACCAGTAGAAAAAATGGATTGGATTAGCCTTTTTAAAAAATACCAGCAGGAAGATCAGAACGATGCGGACTCTGTTACCAAAAAAGTATGGGAAACAGTTGCCGCAACTAAAAATACAAAAATTAACCCTCAGGATTATATCGGTGTGTACCAGGATAATTGGTTTGGCAAAATAGAAATCTTTCTAAAAGAAAACCAGTTGTGGTTTAAATGCTACCGCTCGCCCAAGCTCAATGGTTCCATGCATTTTTACAAAGCAAACACATTCGCCATTAAGTGGGAATACCAGGATATGCCCTGCGATGCCTTTGCCAGTTTTAGTTTAGATGAAGAAGGAAAAGCACAACGTATAAAAATGAAAGCCATTTCGCCAAACACAGATTTCAGTTTCGATTTTCATGATTTGGATCTGCAAAGAGTGAAGTAAAATCGAAATCATTCAACAAATTTTCATCAGGCAAAAAAATAAAAACAATGAAAGCAAAATCAATTAAAGGAAAATCTCCCGAAGAAATTAAACCAGCATTATCAGACTGTATGGCCGACGGGTTTGCACCCACACTGGCGATAGTGTTTTTATCGCTTGGTAAAGATATCGATGCTTTATGCAGTATACTGGACGAAAAAGGCATTACTATTTATGGCGCTACCACCCATGGTGAATTTATTGATGAAGAAATAGGCAAAGAATCCATTGCTATCCTTTTACTGGATATCAACCGGAATTATTTCACCGTTATGCTGGAGGAGTTTCCTGAAAAAAATTACAGGGAGGTAACACAGTCAATGGCAAAAAAAGCAATGGAGAAATTTACAACTCCTGCATTCCTTATTGCTGCCAGCAACATGGAAACAGATGCGGAACTTTTGTTGTTTGGATTTGAAGATATTGTTGGCAAACAGGTAAATGTTTATGGAGGCATGGCTGGGGATAATTTCACTTTTACTGAGCAGTTTGTATTTACCAATGATAAATCAAGTACCCGGGGTATTGTTGTTATAGTTTTGGATGAAGAAAAAATAAAAATAAAGGGAGTGGCCACTTGCGGATGGAAAGCGATGGGTACAGAGAAAACAGTTACAAAAAGCGAGGGCAACAGGCTTTATACCATTGATAATGTTCCG
>JANMFB010000143.1:0-13583 GCA_031377605.1 Ferruginibacter sp. | reverse complement strand
ACATGTGCACCTTTAACTACAACATGCCAAGCAACATTTACAGTACCAGCTGCACCATCAGTGGTGTTAACTTGTCCTGTAAATACTACAACTGCTTCTTGCCAAACACAAGCAGCAGTTAATACTGCATATGCTACATGGCTAGCAACAACAATTGCAAATGGTGGATGTAATGGTGTTCTTACAAACAATAGCCCAGGCGCACCTTTAGCATGTGGGGGATCAAGGACTGTTACCTTTACTTATACAAGTACTTGCACACCTTTAACAACAACATGTCAAGCCACATTTACAGTACCTGCACCACCTGCAATTACAATGACTTGTCCTGCACCAATAACTGTTTGTGGAGCAGCTAATGTACCTGCACCAAATGTTGCATCAGTAACTGGTGTAACAGGATGCTCAGTAATTGTAACACATGTAGGAGATGTATCTACACCAATTGCAACAGCACCTTTTGTGATAACCAGAACCTATAGAGCAACAGATTTGTGTGGTAACTTTATAAATTGTACACAATTAATTACTGTAAACCCTATTGCAACAGTAAATGCAATATCAAACCAAGTTTTATGTAACAACAGTCCAACAACAGTAGTAAGCTTTACGAGTCCAACAACAGGGGGAACGATTGTTTACAACTGGACTAACAATAATACAAGTATTGGTTTAGGAGCAAGTGGAACCGGAAACATTAATACATTTACTGCTACCAATACAACCATCGCACCAATAACAGCAACGATAACAGTAACTCCAAGTTATACCAATGCAGGTGTAACATGTGTGGGCACTCCAAGTACATTTACAATTACTGTAAATCCAACTGCAACTGTAAACTTAGTTGCCAACCAATCATTGTGTAACAACTTACCTACAACAGCAGTAACCTTTAGCAGTCCAACAACAGGTGGTACTATCGTGTACAATTGGACTAACAGTACAGCAAGTATTGGTTTAGCAGCATCGGGTACAGGAAATATTCCAAGCTTTACCGCAATTAACACAAGTCAAGTTCCGGTAATTGCAACTATTATTGTTACACCATCATTCACAAATGGAGCTGTAACATGTGTGGGTACAGCTATCACGTACACTTATACTGTGAACCCAACACCAATAGTAACATTGGCTCCATTCACAGCAATTTGTAGAAATGCTGCTCCACTAACACTTACAGGAGGATCTCCCACAACAGGAGGTACGGGTATCTATTTTGTGAATGGCGTTCAACAAACGGTGTTTAATCCTGCAAACTATACCCCGGGTTTGTATACAGTTGTATATCAATTTACCAGTACTTTTGGTTGTATAAATAGTGCTTCCCAGCAGATTAGGTTAAATGCTATTCATACTGTAGAAATAACTGTTGCACCTAGTAGAGGTTTAGCGCCTGGTCAACCAGCAACGATTATAGCCACTGTGTCTCCGGTTGATAATTATACGTATGCTTGGATTAAAAATAACAATCCGTTAATTACACCAATAAATACAGACAGAATAATCGTTTATGCAAATGATGCTGGTAATTACCAAGTAAATGTCACATCTCCATCTGGTTGCGTAGTAAACTCAGGAATTGCCTCTACGCCATCACAATTTGTGCCTACTACTTTGTTTGTATTTCCTAATCCAAGCATAGGAATATTTAACGTATCATACAATAATGGAGGAGCAAATCAAATAGCTCGAACACTCAATGTGTATGATATCAAAGGCTCAAGAGTGTTTACTAAATCTTATACTATCAATGTACCATTTGGTAATATGGTAGTAGATATAAGCCAACATGCAGCCGGCACTTATAATGTGGAGCTTGTTGACAACAACGGCAAACAACTTGGAGTTGCAAGTGTGATAAAGAGGTAACATTTATAATAAAAATAAAAATTACACGCCTCATACTTAACAGTATGGGGCGTTTTTGTAAAATGCAGCAGCAGTTTTTTATTTATAATGTATGTGTATATTCTTATTGGGTTACAAAACTTTTTCAAAATAGTATGTTACTTTGATAATGAACTTAATTGATTTACGTTAAAACAATAACTAATAATATAATTTTATCGTGATTTATAAGTAGACAATGATATAGTAGCATATAATATTTACCAATAGGCCCCAAGTACCGACTGCAATAAATTTTAGGTAAATTGACAAAATAGCTAACTTTTAGACCAATGAATCTATACTGTCACTAATGATTATAAACCATAATGAAATCCTTTCTTGTATTTTATTTCATTCATATGATTGTTTTTAGGATATTTACAAACATTAAAAAAAACATACTATATGAAACTTAAAGTAATTGCATCTTTGGCTATTGCCATTTGTGCGGCTTCATCATGTAATACTAAAAAAGATGTTAGTGCAGAAGTATCAAAACGAACATCATTCTTTGATATAAAAGGAATGGATAGTACTGTAAAGCCAGGCAATGACTTCTTTACTTATGCGAATGGTGGCTGGATGAAGATGACCAAAATTCCTGATGATCAATCTGGCTGGGGAAGTTTTTATACTTTGTATGAAGACAACCAAAAAGCATTAAAAGGTATAATAGAAGATGCTGCAAAATCTGGCGATAAAGTGGGAAGTATCAAACAAAAAGTAGGAGATTATTACACTTCAGGAATGGACACCAATGCTATTGAGAAAAAGGGCATAGAGCCGTTAAAGCCTTTATTTGCAAGAATAGATTCAGTAAAAGATTACAAGGAAATGATAGCATTACTTGCAAAATTGCATGCAGAAGGTCAAGGACATGATTTATTCGGTTTTTATGTAGCAGCAGATGACAAGAACAGCGCAAAAAATTTGCCCATCTTTACACAATCAGGCCTCACACTTCCTGAAAAAACTTACTATACCAAAACAGATAGCGCAAGCGTTGTAAAAAGAAGTGCTATGCTTGAATATGCTAAAAAACTATTCATCTTTACTGGTACCGATTCTTCAACTGCTACCAAAAATGCAGCTGCAATTTTAGCGCTAGAAACAGAAATAGCTAAGAGCCATAAGTTACCAGAAGAAATGCGTGACCCACAAAAAAATTACAATAAAAAATCCGTTGCAGATTTACAAAAAGCAATGCCAAATATAGACTGGAATACTTTTTTTGCAGACCTAAAAGTAAAACCAGATAGCGTGAACATTTCCCAGCCAGAGTATTACGCTGCATTAAATGGATTACTTACTTCACAGCCTATAGAAGCATGGAAAAGTAAAATAAAGTTTGGCTTTATAATGAGTAATTCAGGTGTTTTAAGTAAAAGTTTTAGAGATGCATCTTTTGCATTTGAAAAAATATTTAGTGGACAAAAAGCAGATGAAACCCGTTGGAAAAAAATGGTAGCTAGAGTAGATAGAGGCCTTGGAGATCTTGCAGGGCAATTATATGTAGAAAAATATTATACAGAAGCTGCTAAGAAAAGAATGAATGAGTTGGTAGATAATTTGCAAAAAGCATTTGCAAAGCGAATTGCAAAAAATGAGTGGATGAGTGATACTACAAAAAAGCAAGCCATTGTAAAGCTAAACTCATTTATGAAAAAAATTGGGTACACATCTAAGTGGAAAAACTACGATGATGTAACAATAAATAAAGATGACTTTTTTGGAAACGTACAAAGCATTAGAGCACACGATTTAAAAGAATCTACAAATAAAATTGGTAAAGATGTAGATAGAACAGAGTGGGGGATGACTGCCGCAACTGTTAATGCATACTACAATCCAAGCAACAACGAAATTGTTTTCCCTGCAGGTATATTACAATTTCCTTTCTTTGATGTAAATGCAGATGATGCCATAAACTATGGTGGAATTGGTATGGTAATAGGCCACGAAATGACACATGGTTTTGATGATCAAGGTAGCCAGTACGATGAAAAAGGAAACCTACACAATTGGTGGAGCAAAGAGGATTTAGCAAAATTTAAAGTGAAAACAGCCGGTGTAGTAAAACAATACAATGATTATAAAATGTATGGTGACTTACATGTAAATGGATCACTTACCCAAGGAGAAAATATTGCAGATATTGGTGGTATTTGCATTGCATACGATGCATTTAAAATGACCAAACAAGGGCAAGACACTACAAAAATAGATGGCTTTACACCCGATCAACGTTTCTTCTTAGGCTATGCCCAAGTATGGAGAATAGTAAGCAGAGAAGAAACAATGCGTACCAGACTACTTACTGATCCTCATTCTCCCGAAATTTTTCGTATCAATGGCCCATTGGTAAATTTCGATCCTTTTTATGCAGCATTTAATGTAAAAGAAGGCGATGCCATGTACATAAAGCCAGAGAATAGAGCAAGGATTTGGTAGAATTATTTTTAAACCTTAAAACATAAAAACAATGAGTACAGAAAACAACGATGTAGTAAAAGAAGAAGGAAGTTTTTTCGATAAAATGAAAGACAAAGTAGCTGACCTTGCCCATAAAGCAGAAGAAGTTTGGGATAAAGTAGAAGATAAAATGGAAGATGCTTGGGATGCTACAAAAGAAAAAGCTGCTGAATTAAAAGACAAAGCAGAGGATAAATTTGACGAGCTAAAAGAAAAGGCAGAAGACAAATTTGAAGAGCTTACAGGAAAAGGAGATGCTCCTGTAACGCCGGCCGATGCGCCAAAAGCAGAGTAAAACTTGGTATTACAAATTACATTTTTTGCGGTTGTACTTTTATGGTATAGCCGCATTTTTTGTTGCTTATATATATTTAACGTTGTGATTTGCTTTCAAATTTTTAGTAACTTAGTTCTTTCACATCGCCACGCTTGTTAAGTTGGATTTACATCCATGATTTCTATGTTCTTTGGGTAATATGTAATAAAATTCTTTGCAAGCTTTCATTCAATATCAAACTCAGCCAATTTTTTTGAGGCAATTGGCAAATACTCGATCATTTTCTTCCCTACAAGCCCTGCCATTTTTTCCACATATCCACAAATTGCCCCTCAAACACCCCGAAATTTCGTCAAAAGCTCGTCATTTCTCAAAATTCTTGCCAAAAAATATTTTTGGTATAAACAATTCAAATTTTATTACCTACCTTTGCGTTCCGAAATTTGGGAGTATAGCGCAAGCTCTATTCTCAAATGAAGAATCTTCACTTAACGTTTTAATTTAAATATGTCTGCAACAAAAACAAAAGCTGCTTTGCGTCACAACTTCGGTAAAGTTGAACTCATAGCGGATCAGCCCGACTTGCTTGGAATTCAGATTCAGTCTTTCAGAGACTTTTTCCAGTTAGAAACAACACCAGATAAGCGAAATGTAGAAGGATTGTTCCGTGTGTTTAAGGACAATTTTCCTATTACTGACACCCGCAATATCTTCGTCTTAGAATTTTTGGACTATTTTGTAGATCCTCCACGTTATTCTATTGATGAGTGTATTGAAAGAGGTCTTACTTATGCTGTTCCATTAAAAGCCAAACTTCGTTTGAGCTGTAATGATGAAGAGCATGTGGATTTCCAAACAATTGTACAGGATGTGTTCTTAGGTAATATTCCTTACATGACTCCTCGTGGTACTTTCGTAATTAACGGTGCAGAAAGGGTTATTGTAAGCCAGTTACACCGTTCACCAGGTGTATTTTTTGGCCAATCTACACATCCCAACGGTACAAAAATTTATTCTGCTCGTGTTATTCCTTTCAAAGGTGCATGGATGGAGTTTGCAACTGACATCAACAATGTGATGTTTGCTTACATAGATCGTAAGAAAAAATTCCCTGTAACTACTTTGCTTCGTTCTATCGGGTTTGAAACTGATAAAGATATATTGGAGTTATTCGGTATGGCTGATGAAATTAAAGCCGATAAGAAAAGCTTAGAGAAACAAATAGGCAAGCGCCTTGCTGCTCGTGTGCTTAGAACTTGGGTAGAAGATTTTGTGGATGAAGATACTGGGGAGGTTGTTTCTATCGAAAGAAACGAGATCATTTTAGAGAGAGATACTGTTTTAGATGAAAGTAATATTGCTACAATACTTGCAGTAGAAGTTAAAAATGTATTTGTACAAAAAGAAGAGGTAAGTGGTGATTATTCTATCATTTACAATACTTTAAATAAAGATACATCTAACTCTGAACTAGAAGCAGTACAACACATATACAAGCAACTTCGTGGTGCAGATGCGCCTGATGATGAAACAGCACGTGGTATCATTGACAAGTTATTCTTCAGTGATAAGCGTTACGATCTTGGAGAAGTTGGTCGTTATAAAATCAATCGCCGTCTAGGTCTTGATTTCCCAATTACAAAAAAGGTTCTTACAAAAGATGATATCATTGCAATCATTAAAACACTAGTAGCCCTTACCAATGGTAAGAGTGAAGTGGATGATATTGATCATTTAAGCAATCGCCGTGTACGTACAGTAGGAGAGCAATTATACGCTCAATTTGGTGTTGGTCTTGCTCGTATGGCTCGTACAATACGTGAGCGTATGAATGTAAGAGATAATGAAGTATTTACACCGGTTGATTTGATTAATGCAAGAACATTATCTTCAGTAATCAACTCTTTCTTTGGTACATCTCAGTTGAGCCAATTCTTAGATCAAACCAACCCTTTGAGTGAGATAACGCACAAGCGTCGTATCTCCGCACTCGGACCAGGGGGGTTAAGCAGAGAGCGTGCAGGTTTTGAGGTACGTGACGTTCACTATTCTCATTACGGTCGTTTGTGTACTATTGAAACTCCTGAAGGACCAAACATTGGTTTGATATCTACACTTTGTGTGCATGCTAAGATAAATGACATGGGCTTTATCGAAACACCTTACCGTAAGGTAACTGATGGTAGAGTAGATATGAAGAAGGTAACCTTCCTAAGTGCAGAAGAAGAAGATACAGCGAAAATTGCGCAGGCAAATATCGATATGGATGATAAAGGAAACTTTGTTGACGATAAGATTAAATCACGTCAGACAGGCGATTTCCCTATCTTAGATAAAGGTGAAGTTGAATGGATGGATGTTGCTCCTAATCAGATAGTTGGATTAAGTGCTTCACTTATTCCTTTCTTGGAGCATGATGATGCCAACCGTGCTTTGATGGGTTCAAACATGCAACGCCAGGCTGTTCCTTTACTTAGACCTCAAGCTCCAATTGTGGGTACAGGCCTAGAAGGAAAAGCTGCTCGTGATGCGAGGATTCAAATACATGCAGATGGTGAAGGTGTTGTAGAATATGTAGATGCAAATGAAATTCATGTTCGTTATAAGAGAAGTGAAGTAACCAAATTGGTAACTTTTGAAGATGATTTAACGATTTACAAAATCACGAAGTTTGTTCGTACAAACCAAGAGACAACTATAAATTTAAGTCCGGCTGTTGTAAAAGGACAAAAAGTTTCTGAAGGAGATTTCCTTACGGAAGGTTACGCTACATTAAATGGCGAGCTTGCACTAGGACGTAATATGAAAGTGGCATTCATGCCATGGAAAGGTTACAACTTTGAGGATGCAATTGTAATCTCAGAAAAAGTAGTAAAAGATGATTTGTTTACTTCAATCCATATCAGTGAGTTTGAAACTGAAGTTCGTGATACTAAATTAGGAGAAGAGGAACTTACGCCAGACATTCCAAACGTATCAGAAGAAGCTACCAAAGATCTAGATCAAAATGGTATTATTCGTATAGGTGCGGTAGTTAAAGAAGGAGATATCATTATCGGAAAAATTACACCAAAAGGTGAGAGTGATCCAACACCTGAGGAGAAATTGCTTCGTGCAATCTTTGGTGATAAAGCTGGTGATGCAAAAGATGCTTCTCTAAAAGCACCAAGTGGAACAGAAGGCGTTGTGATAGACAAAAAACTATTTCAACGTGCAAAGAAGGACAAGAATGCTAAAGTACGTGAGAAAGCACAACTTGATAAGATTGAGCAAACTCACGAAGTAAATGAGAATAAGTTAATGGCACTTTTGCAAGAGAAATTGCAAAGTATGTTGTTAGATAAAACGAGTCAAAGTGTAACAAACAATTTTGAGGAAATTCTTATTGGAAAGGGTGTGAAGTTCACAGCTAAGAACCTAGCAGGAATTGATTATGTAAACGTAAATCCACTTGGTTGGACAAACGATGATAAAACGAATGATTTAATCAATACGTTACTTCATAATTACAATATTAAATTCAACGAAGAACTTGGTCGTTACAAAAGGGAAAAATTTAATATTTCTATTGGTGATGAATTACCAGCAGGTGTATTAAAATTAGCTAAAGTGTACATGGCTGTAAAACGTAAATTGAAAGTAGGTGATAAGATGGCGGGTCGTCACGGAAATAAAGGTATTGTTGCAAAAATAGTTCGTGCTGAAGATATGCCTTTCCTTGAAGATGGAACTCCGGTAGATATCGTATTGAATCCACTCGGTGTACCAAGTCGTATGAACCTTGGTCAAATTTATGAAACTGCACTTGGATGGGCAGGTGAGAAGCTAGGAATTAATTTTGCTACGCCGATCTTTGATGGTGCTTCGGTAGATGAGATTGCAGAGAATATTGAAAAAGCGGGTCTTCCTAAATTTGGTCACACCTATTTGTATGATGGAGAAACAGGAGAGCGTTTTGATCAAAAAGCAACTGTGGGTATCATTTACATTATCAAACTACATCACATGGTAGATGATAAGATGCATGCACGTTCTATCGGACCATACAGTCTTATTACACAACAACCATTGGGCGGTAAAGCACAATTTGGTGGACAGCGTTTTGGAGAGATGGAATGTTGGGCATTACAAGCTTATGGTGCTGCCAATATGCTACAAGAGCTTTTAACCATTAAATCTGACGATATCATCGGAAGAGCTAAAACATATGAAGCTATTGTAAAAGGTGATAATGTACCAAGAGCAGGAATTCCTGAATCATTCAATGTATTGGTTCATGAATTAAGAGGATTGGGTTTAGAATTGAAGTTTGAGTAAAAGCCTTGGAAAAATTTCCGTAAGGAAGTTTTGAAAAGTCTTAAATAAATTAAACATTTCATAAAATATGGAATATCTAGTTTTCTTCATTAGACGGGAATTAGATAGTTTCAAAAACTATTAATTAGTAATATGTCATTTAAAAAAGAAAATCGTCCAAGGCCATCTTTCTCGCAAATAACAATAGGGTTGGCATCGCCAGATA
The DNA here is from genome assembly GCA_031377605.1 of Ferruginibacter sp. Lineage (GTDB taxonomy): Bacteria > Bacteroidota > Bacteroidia > Chitinophagales > Chitinophagaceae > Ferruginibacter. The sequence continues at coordinate 4,419 of JANMFB010000143.1, read as the reverse complement.
CTATACTTGAAAGAAGCTATGGTGAAGTTTTAAAGCCTGAAACAATAAACTACAGAACTTACAAACCAGAAAGAGATGGTTTGTTTTGCGAAAGAATTTTTGGGCCAGTAAAGGATTATGAGTGTGCTTGTGGAAAGTACAAGCGTATTCGTTACAAAGGAATAGTTTGTGACCGTTGTGGTGTAGAAGTTACCGAAAAGAAAGTACGTAGAGAAAGAATGGGACATATCAAATTGGTAGTGCCTGTTGTTCATATTTGGTATTTTAAATCTTTACCAAATAAAATTGGTTATTTGCTTGGAATGAGTTCTAAGAAATTAGAAACGATTGTTTATTACGAGCGTTATGTGGTAATAAATGCGGGTATTAGGGCAGATAAAGGTCAGAACTATGCTGATTTACTTACAGAAGAAGAATATTTAGATATATTAGATACACTTCCAAAAGAGAACCAAATGCTTCCTGATGAAGATCCGGAAAAATTTGTTGCTAAGATGGGAGCAGAGGCTGTTGCAGCTTTGCTAGAGCGTTTAGATTTAGATCAATTAAGTTTTGATTTACGTCACGCTGCTGCAAACGAAACATCACAACAACGTAAAGCGGATGCTTTGAAGCGTTTGAGTGTAGTAGAAAGTTTCCGTGATGCAAATACAAGAATTGAAAACCGCCCTGAGTGGATGGTTATGCAATATATCCCAGTTATACCACCCGAGCTTCGTCCGTTGGTTCCATTGGATGGAGGTCGTTTTGCATCATCAGATTTAAATGATTTATACCGTCGTGTTATTATTCGTAACAACCGTTTGAAGCGTTTGATGGAGATTAAAGCTCCTGAAGTAATTCTTCGAAACGAGAAAAGAATGTTGCAAGAAGCCATCGATTCTTTGTTTGATAATAGCCGTAAATCAAATGCTGTAAAAGCAGAAGGTGGACGAGCATTGAAATCACTTTCAGATGTATTGAAAGGTAAACAGGGACGTTTCCGTCAGAACTTGTTAGGAAAGCGTGTGGATTATTCAGGACGTTCTGTAATTGTAGTAGGACCCGAATTAAAAATGCACGAATGTGGTTTGCCGAAAGATATGGCCGCTGAATTGTTTAAGCCATTTATTATACGTAAGCTAATCGAAAGAGGTATTGTAAAAACAGTAAAGAGTGCTCGCAAGTTGGTAGATAAAAAAGAAGCAATCATCTGGGATATTTTGGAAAATATACTCAAAGGTCATCCTGTTTTATTAAACAGAGCTCCTACACTTCACCGTTTATCTATACAGGCTTTCCAGCCCAAATTGATTGAGGGAAAAGCAATACAGCTTCATCCATTAGTAACTGCTGCATTTAATGCTGATTTTGACGGTGATCAAATGGCTGTTCATATACCATTGAGTAACCCTGCTATTTTGGAAGCTCAGTTATTAATGTTGTCTTCTCATAATATTCTTAATCCGCAAAATGGTACACCAATTACCCTTCCTTCTCAGGATATGGTTCTCGGGCTATACTATATTTCAAAAGGAAAGAAAACAATAGGAGATGATATTGTAAAAGGAGAAGGAAAAGCTTTTTACTCTGCGGAAGAAGTTATCATTGCTTACAATGAAAAAGTTATAGATCTTCATGCAAATATTAGGGTAAAAGCTAACTATCGTAATGCAGATGGTACGCTTACCAATAAATTAATTGAAACCACTGTAGGTCGTGTAATATTTAACCAACACGTACCTAAAGAAGTTGGTTTTGTGAATGCTTTGCTTACCAAGAAAAATCTTAGAGAAATTATAGGTGATATTATTAAATGGACTTCTGTTCCAATCACTGCTAAGTTTTTGGATGATATCAAAACACTTGGATACAAAATGGCATTCCGTGGTGGTCTATCGTTCAACATCAATGACTTAATTATTCCCGAAATTAAGAAGGAGCTTGTAGCAAATGCACAAGTAGAGATTGAAGAAGTTATGGATAGTTATAACATGGGTCTCATTACAAACAATGAGCGTTATAATCAAATTATTGATATTTGGAGTCGTGTGGATACGAAAGTAACGGAAACACTTATCCGTGATTTAGCCAACGACAAACAGGGTTTCAACTCTGTTTATATGATGCTAGATTCAGGAGCACGTGGATCTAAACAACAAATTAAGCAGCTTGCAGGTATGAGGGGTTTGATGGCTAAGCCACGTAAATCTGGATCATCTGGAAGTGAGATTATAGAAAACCCAATTCTTGCCAACTTTAAAGATGGTCTGAGTGTATTGGAGTACTTTATCTCTACCCATGGTGCTCGCAAAGGTCTTGCAGATACTGCCCTTAAAACGGCCGATGCAGGTTACCTTACAAGAAGGTTAGTAGATGTGGCGCAGGATGTCGTAATTAACGATGAGGATTGTGGAACCCTTCGTGGTATTGCTACCTCGGCATTAAAAGATAATGAAGATATTATTGAACCATTAAGCGATAGGATAGAAGGTCGTATGAGTTTGCATGATGTTTTACACCCTGTAACAGAAGAAATATTGGCTGTAGCTGGTGAAGAAATAAGTGTAGATACTGCTAAAATTATAGAAGATAGTGGTATAGATACAGTAGAAATTCGTTCGGTACTTACTTGCGAAAGCCCCCGCGGTGTTTGTGTAAAATGTTATGGTAAAAACCTGGCATCTGGTTCTATTGCACAACGTGGTGATGCTGTAGGTATCATAGCAGCTCAATCAATTGGTGAGCCGGGTACACAGCTTACGCTTCGTACTTTCCACGTGGGTGGTGTGGCAGGTTCTACCTCCGTAGAATCTAGCTTATACGCCAAGTTTGATGGTATTATCCAATTTGATGGTTTGCGTACCGTAGCAACAGAAGATGCTGAAGGAAATAAACAAGTAGTTGTAATAGGTCGTACGGGTGAGATAAGAAATTTAGATGCAAAATCTGATCGTTTATTAAACTCTATGAACGTTCCTTATGGTTCTATTTTGAAAGTAAAAGACGGTCAAAAAATTGCTAAAGGTGATGCTATTTGTACTTGGGATCCATTTAACAACGTAATTGTTGCAGAGGTTGGTGGTACAATTTCATTTGAAGCTTTATTGGAAGGTATTACTTACAGAGATGAAGTGGATGAGCAAACTGGTCACAGAGAGAAAGTGGTTATAGATACAAAAGATAAAACGAAATTACCTGCTATAATGATAGAGGGTAAAGAGAAAAAAGGATACAACCTACCTGTAGGTTCACATATCGTAATAGAAGAAGGCGATGTTGTAAGAAGTGGACAGGTACTTGTGAAAATACCTCGTGTATTGAGCAAGTTGAAGGATATTACGGGTGGTTTGCCTCGTGTAACTGAATTATTTGAGGCACGTAATCCTAGTAACCCTGCTGTAGTTTGTGAAATTGATGGTGTAGTTCAATTTGGAGCTATAAAGCGTGGTAACAGAGAAATCATTGTAGAAGCTAAAGATGGCGTAGTACGCAAGTACCTTGTACCATTGAGTCGCCAGATACTTGTACAAGATGGTGACTTTGTGAAAGCTGGTTCTCAATTATCAGACGGCCAAACAGCACCTGCAGATATACTTGCTATTAAAGGACCTTTTGCAGTACAAGAGTATGTGGTAAATGAAATACAAGAGGTTTACAGATTACAAGGAGTGAAAATAAATGACAAGCATGTGGAAGTTATTGTTCGTCAGATGATGAGAAAAGTAACTATTGAAGATGCTGGGGATACCATTTTCTTAGAAGGCGACACGGAAGATAAGCAAGAATTTAATTTAGAAAATGATAACATTTTCGATAAAAAAGTAATAACAGATCATGGGGAAAGCACTAAACTAAAAACTGGTCAAATTGTTACTTTACGTGATGTAAGAGAAGAAAATTCTATTTTAAGAAGAGCTGATAAAAAGCTTGTAGAGTTCCGTGATGCACAACCAGCAACCTCTTCACCGTTGTTGTTGGGTATTACAAAAGCATCATTAGGTACACAAAGCTGGATGAGTGCTGCATCTTTCCAAGAAACAACTAAGGTATTGTCTTCTGCGGCAATACAAGGTAAGATGGATCCAATGTTGGGCTTGAAAGAAAACGTAATTACAGGTCATTTAATACCTGCAGGTACAGGTATGAGAGAATTCAATAACATGATTGTAGGTAGCAAAGAAGAATACGAAACACTAATGACTACCAAAGAAGCAATGAGCTTTGATGATGAGGAGTAAGAGATGATATAATGATAAGCCAATATAATTGAAGGAGTAAGATTAAGTTCTTACTCCTTTTTTTAGCTATTTATCATATGGATAATTTAAAAAATTTATATGCTTGCTTATCTATATAATAATTAAAAAATAAAAACCAACTGTTTTTTACCATTATGCCATAAAATATAAAAAACTCTCGATTAAATGTATTGAGGGG
>JANMFB010000226.1:0-7240 GCA_031377605.1 Ferruginibacter sp. | reverse complement strand
TATAATCCTTTGTCAGGTGCTTGGCCGTTGATGGTAGCGTCTTTAAAATTTACTTTGGGAGCGTTATTGTTTGTGCTGTAATACTGCATTGGTTACTTTATTTTTTTTGCCGGTAAGGTAATAAGGCGTTTGAATTATAATTTTCGACTTACTTTTTTCCTTTGAAATTTATTTATTGAAAAGATTCGATGTTTGATTTTTTGTAGGTAAGGCGAAGAACTTTTTAAATTATAATCTCCGACTTCTCAACTTCCCGGCAAATCTATCCTTCCATTATTTTAACTCCTTCTCTATTTATCGTTGTTACATAAGTGTAATGATCTAATCCAATACGAGCATAAATGTTTTTCATTTCTTTTTCGATGTTGTTTGCTGTGGCTTCATCTTCACTAAGCATAAAAATAGATGGGCCTGAGCCTGAAATACCTCCACCCAATGCACCAGCTTTTTTACAATTATTTTTCACTTCGTCAAAAGCAGGTATCAAAATACTTCGCACGGGCTCTATAATTACATCTTCTAAACTTCTGCCAATAAGTGCCGTATCGTTTTGCATAAATCCTGCTACAAGGCCTGCAATATTTCCCCATTGCTTAATTGCATCTTTTAGCAAGACTTGCTTTTTCAAAATTTGTCTTGCATCAGATGTTTTTACTTCTATTTGAGGATGTACAACGGTTACAAATAATTTTGGAGATGCAATGCTTACAATATCCAACGGAAAAATACTTCGTATGAGTGTAATGCCTCCGTAAATGCAAGGTGCTACATTATCCGCATGTTTCACTCCCGATGCAACTTTTTCGCCACTCATAGCAAAGCGAACCAAATCAGTTTTGCTAAAAATATTTCCAAGTAGGTGATTGGCTGCAACCACTGCCCCTGCTGCACTTGCCGCACTAGAACCAAGACCACTGCCTGGCTTTATATTTTTTGTAATGATTACTTCAAAACCAAAGCTTGCATTTAACTCTTGTAACATTTCAACCAAGGGAGCACCAGCAGTATTTTGCATTGGGTCACTTGGTAAAGGATAATTGTCTGTAGTTTTTATGATCACTTTTGGTTCATCTATCATACTTATTCGCATGGTGTCATAAGGTGCATGTAAGCACATTCCTAGCACATCAAAGCCACAAACTAAATTTGCTACTGTTGCGGGAGATTGTATGATTACTGTTTTATTCATTTTATTTTTTTTGTAGCCACTATTTTCACGAATTAACACGAATAAAAAGCTCTTCTTTATCTCTCAAAAATATAAAATACTTGCCTTAGTAATAAATTCATTTGTGAAAAGTCGTGTCATTCGTGGCAAAATTTTTTTCAAGAAGTGAACCCCAATCGCCTTACCGTTTTCCCGGCAAAAAACTAGGACTTCGATGCTCTAATAATATCTGCAAAAATTCCCGAAGCAGTTACATCTGCACCTGCGCCTGCTCCTTTAATTACCATTGGCTGCTCCGTATATCTATCTGTGTAAAATAAAACAATATTGTCTTTTCCATACAAATGATAAAAATCATGTTGCGGATCTATATGTTGTAAACCTACAGAAGCTTTCCCATCTTTATACGAAGCCACAAATTTTAACTTACAACCAGCTGACAGTGCCTCATTAAATATTTGTTTAAAATGCGCTTCATGTTTTTCCATACTTACATAAAAATCAGCTACGGTTCCTTGCATACATGCTTCAGGCATGAATGAGTTGTTATCGATATCCTCCATTTCTATTACTTGTCCACTCTCACGTGCTAGTATCATTATTTTTCTCATTACGTCTTTTCCGCCAAGGTCTAGACGAGGATCAGGTTCTGTATATCCTTCATCTTGTGCTTGCTTTACCACAGATGCAAAACTTTTTTTACCATCGTAGTTATTAAAAACAAAATTTAAGGTACCACTCAATACTGCTTGCATTTTATGCACTTCATCACCGCTACGAATAATGTCATTCAAGGTTCCCATAATAGGTAAACCAGCACCAACATTCGTTTCAAATAGAAACTGTGCATTAAATTCGTTAGCAAGGTCTTTTAATTTTTTGTAATTTTCAAACGAAGATGAACATGCAATTTTATTACAAGCTACTACTGCAATAGTTTTTTCCAACAAACTTGCGTAACAACTTGCCACCGTTTCATTTGACGTTACATCTACAAAAACGGTATTACGTAAATTTTTATTTTGAATAAGTTCAATGTACTCTTTTATTGTTCCTGTAGCTGAATTTTGCAAACTAGCTTTCCAATCATTCAAATTTATTCCTTCCTCATCTATAATAAATTGTTTGCTATTAGCCAGACCAACAACTTTTAATTTTAGGCTTAGTTTTTCTTTTAAGTATTGTTGCTGTTTGCTTATTTGCGCTAGTAATTTTGAACCTACATTTCCTACACCTGCCAAATACACATTCACTTCTTTTATTTCAGTTTCAAAAAATGCTTCGTGTATTACATTGATGGCTTTTTTTACATCCTTGTTATGTACAACAGTAGAAATATTTCTTTCAGAAGAACCTTGCGAAATAGCTCTTACGTTCACCCCATTTTTACCTAATGCATTAAATAATTTTCCGCTAACACCAGTATGGTTCTTCATTCTATCTCCTACCAATGCAATGATAGCAAGATTAGTTTCTACAATAAGAGGTTCTACTCTGCCTGATGAAATTTCGTTTTCAAATGTTTCATCAATAGCTTTTTTTGCAGCAATAGCATCGTCTTCATTTATTCCTACACAAATAGAGTGCTCGGAGGAACTTTGTGTAATGAGAATTACATTTATTTTTTCACTTGCTAAGGCAGCAAATAATCTCCTTGAAAAACCAGGAATACCAACCATGCCACTTCCTTCCAAACTCAATAACGCAATTTTATTAATACTTGAAATACCTGTTATAGCTGTTCCGTTGGTCTCGTCATTGTTTTTTTGAATTACCGTTCCTTTGTCTTGTGGGGCAAAAGTATTTTTAATCCATACACTGATACCCTTTTTCATTACAGGTTGTATGGTAGGCGGATAAATAACTTTAGCTCCAAAATGTGATAGTTCCATTGCTTCTTGATAAGAGATTTGCGGAATTATTTTTGCATTTGCTACAAGTCTTGGGTCTGAAGTCATCATACCGGAAACATCTGTCCATATTTCTAAAACACTTGCATTAAGCGCTGCTGCAAAAATAGCAGCAGTGTAATCTGAACCACCTCTACCAAGTGTAGTTTGTATGCCTTCTTCATTAGATGAAATAAAACCAGGCACTAAGAATAAATTAGCATTAGTGCCTTTGAAATAGTCTTCTATTTTTTTATTTGTATTTATAAAATCAACCACGGCATTTCCGTAATTCGAATTGGTGGTTATAAGTTCCCTTGCATCTACCCAATGTGCAGGAGTATGTTCATTTTCTAATGCTGCAGTAATAATTTTAGAGGATAGGAGTTCTCCATAACTTACCATTCTGTCCTTTGTACGAGTTGATAATTCTTTCAATAAAAATATACCGTTGCAAATATCCTCTATTTCATTGCACTGGGTTTTCACAAAACTTAAAATGCCACTTTGGTTTGTAACTTGGATAAGCTCCCTTACTGCTTGCAAGTGTCGTTGTTCAATTTCACTTATTTTTTCTTTATAAGTTTCATCGCCAGCTGCTGCAAGTGTACTGCATAGAATCAATAAGTCTGTAACTCCACCTAAAGCGGAAACAACTACTACTGTTTTTTCTTTTAGTATTTTTTGCTGAATTACTACAATTACTTTTTTTATATTTTCTGCATTGGCTACTGAGCTGCCACCAAATTTTATTACTTGCATGATTTTTATTTATGAATTGAAGAAAGATTGAAATGTGGCGAAGATTATTCGCAAAAGCCCGAGCCCAAATGTTGATATGAAGATTTACAACCCTTATCGGGTTGTTGTGATAGTAGTTGTTGTAGTGGAAACTACAGTAAGCGATGGAGTTATATAAGCGTTATTTATAAGCATTAATGCTAAATTAAGGAAAATTTATTGGAATAAAAAAATTACAGAGGTATTTCTACAATGATTTATTCTGTAATTTAGATTTATGAATAGCAAACGTATTCTTGTTCTTGGCACAGGACATTTATCTTATCGAATAAAGAAACTGGCCATTTCAAAAGGATATGATGCTAAAAGTTTTGGGGAAGATGTATTTCAATTAAAAGATACAAGTAACTCCTCATTCGATAGAGTTGCAGAAGTTTTACACGATATTGATTTAGACAATATTGATATGGCTTATTTGGTGGATGATACGGACGAATTTAATTTACAATTACTAGTTTCTTTATTATCGTTGAGTAAGAGTTTGCCAATTACTGTCTCCTTTTTTAATGAAAATATTGCAGCTCATATAAAAGCATATCATCCACAATTACTAATTTTAAATCCTGCCCGCATTGCTGCGCCTGCATTTGTAGAAGCACTTTATAAACCGGTATTGCATAAAATAACCAATCCTTCATTACCTATTTTAAAGCAAAACAAACGAAAAGATTCTTTAATGTTCAAACTTGTTGCATCATTTTTATTCATTATTTTATTTGCAACCTTATATTTTCATTTTGCAGATGGGTTAAGTTTAATCGATGCTTTGTATTTTGTAATTGTGACTGTAGCTACCGTCGGGTATGGGGATATTAATTTAGTAAATTCTTCTACCATCAGTAAAGTTGTAGGAATGTTACTTATCATAAGTTCAACATTTTTCATTTGGATAATTTTTTCACTTACTATAAATAGGGTTTTGGTAAAGCGAGCAAGATTAGCGCTAGGACATAAAAAGTACAATTATAAAAACCATATAATTTTATGTGGTTTAGGAAGATTAGGGCGTTTCGTAGTAGAAGAATTACTCGCTCGTGGAGAAAAAGTTGTTATTATAGAAGCTAAAGAAGATTCCTCCGATATTGAATACTTTAGGGGTAAAGGTGCTGATATATATATTGGCAATGGAAGGCTAGCAAGAATCTTGAAAGATGTAGGAAGTAAGCATGCAAAAGCAGTTATAGCTGTAACTGACGATGATTATAGCAACCTTGAAATTGGCTTAAATGCCCGTTCCTTTCAATCTGATATAAAGCTAATACTCAGGATTTTTGATGAAAAGATGGGAGAAAAAATTAAAGAAAATCTTGATATTCATCTTTCATTAAGTATGTCTGCATTGGCTGATGATAAATTTTTGAGTACTGTAGAGGTTTAGGGGTTAATCACCACCACCACAACCAGAACTGCAGCCACTACCATCTCCTCCGCCATCAGCACTTACATCGGCGCCATCATCTGAAGCATTTGTATCTCCCCATTCTCCCGATGCCCCGCTTCCGCCACCGTCACCGCCACCAAATTCTCCAAAATTATTATTATTTTCAGCTATATCGTGGGAGAAAGAAGCTACAAGAGTTATATCATTATCATTATCATAATCGTTGCTACTTCCGCCAGAATTTTCTACTTGCTTTTTCTTTTTTGGTAGTAAAGTCGCTTTCGATAATTCGTTATTTGCATATTTTGTTTCGCCCCAAATATCTGTTGGTGGTTCTAAACCAAACTCCGTACGATATAATTTTAGTGTGTATTCATATTGTGCATTGTACATTTCAGTTTGTTCATCTATAGCAATCAATTCAGGATGGTGGTCAAACTCATATTCAATAACTTCTTTACAGAAATCTTTATAACCACTGCTAAACAATAAATGCTCGTGCCATATGATGTCAATAATTTTTGATGGAGTTACATGGTAATCACTAATAACACCTAAGTAAACAAACTTTTTATATTCGCCAATTGCTCGTAGCACTTGTTTATAATTAAGAAAGTTATGCTTTCCTTTAATTTTATTTGCAAATGCTTGCGTAAAAGGGTTTCTGCCGCTAAATTTTGTGGCAATACTATCCCATAGACTCGGATGGACTAGATTATGGAAGTGATAGTTTTTTATCTGGAGCCAGAGCTCTTTTTTGGTCATCGTATTTATTAAATAATTTTATTTCCTAAATAAAATAAAAGGACTTTTTGATATAATCAGTTGATTTAAATGAGTTCAATTTTATAAAACTAAAATCTCCTTTTAGGTTTAACTTTTTAACAAATATAATAACTAGATAATCTAGAAAAGCAATTTATTATATTGTAAAAACGTTGTATAAGAAATACTATGCACTATATTTATAAAAAACTATGCGCATTCTTTTATTTGCCATTTTTATAAGCTTTTCATTTGCTTGTTTTGCACAAAACAATACAGAGGAAAAATTGCTAGTCACCAGTACAGGAGACTTGGTAGGCACACTTTATTTACCCAAACAACGATCTAAAAAATTGACTTTGGTAATAATACAACCAGGATCTGGTGCAACAGATAGAAATGGTAATAGCTTGCCTATCATTAAAGGAAATTCTTACAAACTTATTGCGGAAAACTTAGCAGAAAAAAATATTGCTACTTTATTAATTGATAAACGAGGCATTGCTGCTAGTGCTAAAGCCATGAGAAAGGAGGCTGATCTTAGGTTTGATGATTATGCAAAAGATTTGGCAGATTGGGTTCGTTTTATAAAAAAAGACCATAGAATAACCAAAATATATTTAGCTGGTCATAGTGAAGGTTCTTTGGTAGCTATGCTAGCTGCACAAATGGAAACGGTTGATGGATACATTTCTATTGCAGGTGCAGGAGAAAGTATTGATAAAATAATTGTTTGGCAATATAAACAACAAATCCCTCGTACTGCATTTGTTGTAGATTCACTGTTTTCTCGGCTGCGAAATAACGAGCCTATAGATACGGTTCCTCCAATGCTGATGAGTATTTTTAGACCATCCGTGCAACCTTACATAGCATCTTGGCTGAAATATAATCCTTGTGAGGAAATTAAAAAACTTGCTATGCCTATACTTATTGTACAAGGCACTACTGATATTCAAGTACAAGTAAAACAAGCGGAGATGTTGCATGCTTGCGAACCTAAAGCTATGTTTGTATTGATTAATGGAATGAATCATGTTTTAAAAGATGCTCCAATGGATAGACAAAAAAATATTAAAACTTACTCGGATGATACATTGCCACTACAAAAGGAGCTTGTGCCTGCTTTGTTCAAATTTTTAACAGCTAAAAGAAAATGAATTACCTAGCCCATGCATATCTTTCCTTTGGCAATAAAAATGTGCTAGTTGGCAATATGATAAGTGATTATGTAAA
>JANMFB010000192.1:0-1760 GCA_031377605.1 Ferruginibacter sp. | reverse complement strand
CGTTTTCATTGCCACTATGGAATGAATCAGAAGTAATAGCAAAAAATATAATGCTTTTGGATGTAAGTATAGAACAGCATAAAAAGGCCGAAACATTATTGAAATATATTTTATTGAGAAAAGAAGAAATTGAAACAGCAGTAAAAGTACTAAACGGAGAAGAAGGGGCTTCAGAAAAATTAATAGAAGTAAGAACTCGAATGGATAAGGTTGTAGAAAGTTTAAAATAAAATAATACAAATAAAAATTACTTTTATTAAACAATTTTTCATGAATATTTTCAATACGAAATACCTCGATTATATTTTAAATCCAATGGGACTGCTTAGCACCAAAAAAGTGTTGCGTGTAAATCCAACAATAGAATCGTTGAGGGAAGAACCTGCTGTTTCCATCATCTGTGTTTTTGAATACAATAAAGAAAAAATTGAAAGCAAGACAGTGCAAAATGTAACGGATACATTTTCTTATTTAGATTCTCAGGCAAATACTTGGATTAATATTGATGGGTTGCGTAAAGTCGATGTGGAAACGATATGTAACCATTTTGCGATTCACTCTCTTATTGCAGAAGATATTTTAAGTGTTGGACAGCGACCTAAAATGGACGAGTTAGACCATCTGATATATTGTGTGTTAAACATTCTCTCATTCAACGATAAAGAAGGGTTGGTAGAAACAGAACAGATTAGTATTGTGCTTGGCAAAAAATTTGTAATTAGTTTTCAAGAGGATGCTGCAAGAGATCCATTTAACCAATTGAGAGAAAAATTGCGTGCACCTAATAGTAAAGTAAGGCAAAATGGAGCCGACTTTCTTTTTTATTCCCTGATAGATTATATAGTTGACAACTATTTTGTAGTAATGGAAAAACTTGGGGAGAAAATAGAAGTCCTCGAAGAAGAAATTATACGAAAAGCTGATAACAGAAGTTTGGTAAAAATAAATATGCTTCGCAAAGAAATGATTTTGCTAAAACGCAGTATAGCACCTGTAAGAGAATTGGTAGGTGGTATTTTGCGGAGCGATAGTGAGTTATTAGATGATAGAACAGAAAAATATTTTAAAGATGTGTATGACCATATTGTGCAAGCTTTTGATCTATCTGAGAACTATCGAGATATGATAATGAACCTGCAAGATTTATATTTGAGCAATGTAAATCTTCGCATGAATGAAGTAATGAAAGTAATGGCCATTGTTACTTGTTTGCTTGCACCTGCCACAGTTATTGGTGGTATTTTTGGGATGAATTTTGAAGCTATTCCTTTGCTTCACAATAAATGGGGCTTCTTCATATCTGTAGGATTAATGTTAATCATTCCTATAATGATGATAAGGATGTTTAAGAAACGTGGGTGGTTTTAATCTATAATTTAATGATTTGATATTTATGGTAATGTATTAATCAATGAAATATTTTTTTATCAAAGCATATATTGGAATAACATTATTAATAATTTGCCTGTTTATCAATTGCAAGAAGGAAACTAAATCAAGAGAGGCCTTGTTGGTATCAAATATTTATAGTTGCTCAAATATAGAAGTGAAACAAGCCACCAATTATTATATTTGTGTGGATTCGTTATATGAAAGTAGATGTCCGGAAAATGTAGCATGTGCAACTGTAGGTTCAGCTATTGTTAAGATAAGATTCAATATAGGGGATTTAAATTATCCTCTAAAAATGATTTTAGGTGGGCGTTCTTGCAATTGATAAACAGGCAAATTATTAATAATGTTATTCCAATATATGCTTT
>JANMFB010000183.1:0-3446 GCA_031377605.1 Ferruginibacter sp. | reverse complement strand
TGACGATGACGACGATGATGTAGATATAGAGGATGATTGGGAAAAGACCGAAGATGCAGAAGACTGGGATAAAGATTTTGAAGAATTTGATTTGCCTCCATCAAAGGCAAAAAAAGGCACAGCAAAAAAATCTAAAGACGATGATGATGATTTAAAATTAGATGATTTTAAAGATTTTGATAATTTTGATGATGATTTTGGTGGAGGAAAAGGTGGTTTTGATGATGATGATTATTAGACTTAATGCAAATAAAAGATAATTTTAAAATAAAAATGTTGAACTGGGCTAATCGGTTCAACATTTTTTGTTTATTGGATAACAATAACTATAGTTTTGAGCAGCCTGCTTTTGAAAGCTTGCTAGCAGTAGGTTCTGTGCGGTCATATACATTTACCGGTAAAAATGATTTACAAAATTTTCAAGCTTTTATTGATGAAAATTCAAGCTGGCTATTTGGTCATTTTGGCTACAATGCTTTTAGCAATGCATACAAAATGGAAAATGTATCCGAAGGTTTTTGTAAAGGGTTTTTCTTTGAACCAGAAATTATTTTAAAATTATCCAACAACAATATTGAGATAATTAAATCTTCTATTGGGCATGAAATTTTGTTGCAGCAGATAGAAGAAACAACTGAAGTTTTCGGTGAAAATATTATCCCTTTTAAGCCTGTAAGCCTATTAACCAAAGAAAAATATATTGAGCAAATTATAGAATTACAAAAACATATCCTTAGAGGAGATTGTTATGAAATTAATTTTTGTCAGAAATTTTATGTCAGTAATGCTACTATAAATCCAATAGAAATTTATCAAAAACTAACTGCAGTTTCGCCTGCACCATTTGGCTCATTGTATAAATTAAACAATGATTATTGCCTTTGTGCTAGCCCCGAAAGGTTCTTGCAAAAAAAAGGAAACATACTTATTTCGCAACCAATAAAAGGGACGAGTAGGAGAGATACAAATACTACAAAGGATGAAGAAAGCAAGATCTATTTGCAAAATAGTGAAAAAGAAAAAAGTGAAAATGTAATGGTAGTAGATCTTGTGCGCAATGATATGAGTATGATATGCGAAAAAGGTTCTGTACATGTGAAAGAGCTATTCGGTATTTATAGTTTTCCTCAAGTACACCAGATGATAAGTACTATACAAGGAATCTTATGTGCAGATAAAAATTTTTTGCAAGCTATTGCAGCGTGTTATCCAATGGGCTCTATGACGGGAGCACCAAAGCAAAAAGTAATGGAACTCATAGAGCAATATGAAGTAACTGAACGAGGTTTATTCTCAGGTTCAATTGGATATATAACTCCTGAAAGGGATTTTGATTTTAATGTAGTTATTAGAAGTGTTTTTTATAATGATATAAAAAAGTATTTGTCGTTTTATGCAGGCAGTGGTATTACATTTTACAGTGAAGCTGAGAAAGAGTATGACGAATGCTTATCTAAATCCGAAGCTATTATGAAAGTATTGAGTTAATTATTTTCTCTTACTTTTTTTCTTTGTTGAAAAGATAGTAGTTTGATTTGGTACTTCATAGTCTCCTAGCATAAATTGCACGCATTCATTAAGAATTTGGTATTTCGTAGATAAAAATAATTGCATTTTATCTTGTGGTAATATCAATTCATATTTTCCATTGGACGCAATCTGGCTGTCAAATAAAGGATTGTATCTGTTAAAGGATAAAATATCTATAGATAAATTTTTTGCAATAATGCCTGAATTATATTTTCCTGCAATCGTTTCGGTTTCGGCAAGTTCCATTTCTTCAACTGATAAAGTTGGCTTATTATTAAATGGATTTACAGCTGTACCTCTGCCGTTATTTGCCATTATCCCATAGTTTCCGTTACTGCCAAAACTACTTGTGCCTCCCGCTTCCATGATGTAATGTGTTGCAATAAATTTTTTCACATGGTTTCTGCTTTCCTCCGGTAAGCTGTATTGTAGCTGCCAAAAATTTCTGCTGCCTGTGTTTCTAATTGCAGAGAAAACCCTGCCAGGTCCACCATTATATGCTGCAATTACTAATAACCAATCCTTGGTTTGCTTATATAGTTGCAATAAATATCTTGCAGCCGCATGGGTGCTTTTAAAATAATCTCTGCGCTCATCTACCAAACCATTTACTACCAAGCCAAAATCTCTTGCAGTGTAAGGCATAAATTGCCAAGGGCCACCTGCACCAACCCAGCTTGTAGCAGTTGTTTTAAGGTTACTTTCTATTACTGCTAAATACTTTAATTCTTTTGGCAAACCATATTGTGTAAAAATATTATCTATTAAATTGAAATAAGGCATGCACCATTGTTTCATATTTACCAAACCTTTGGCATGGCCTCGTAAATAATCTTGCATATACCTTTCTGCATTTGGATTTACTTGAGATGAATATGGTGCTGCTGCATTGTAGGAATAAGTTGGAAATAAATTTTTAAAGCCAAAACGTGTTAGCTTACTAAAGTATTGAATTTTATCTTTTTTAGGAACTGTTCTAGTTTCTACTATTTCATCTATAATTTCATCTTGTACCATTTCCTCTTGCGGCGCAAGCGAATCTTTGCCAACAAGAGTTGTGTCTTGAGAATGGGCATTTCCAAAATTAAAAGAAAGAAAAATGTATAGTATAATCGATTTTAGATTCATTGTGTTGTTGCAACGGTAGTTGTTTTGTACTCCATGAGCATATCTGAAATTTGCAACAAAGTTAATTCATGTTCTTTATTGCACAACACTTGTATGCCAAAAGGCATGTTATTGGTATGTGAAAACAATGGTAACGCAATAGATGGAACACCTGTTAGATTAGCAAATACTGTAAAAATGTCTGCTAAGTACATGGCAATAGGGTCTTTATCATTTTGCCCAATGTTGAAGGCAGTTGAAGGGCTTACAGGCATTACAATAGCATCATATTGAGAAAATATTTCTGTAATATTTTCCACTAATAATCTTCTTATCTTCTGTGCTTTTCCATAAAATGCGTCATAATAGCCTGTACTTAGGACAAAAGTGCCAAGCATAATTCTACGTTTTACTTCTGCACCAAAACCTTCTGTTCTGTTGTTGGTAATAAAGTCATTAAAATCTTCACTCTTTTTTTCACTTACATGCCCATATCGTATGCCATCGTACCTTCCAAGATTGCTACTTGCTTCTGCAGTTGTTAGTACATAATAAGCCGGAACAATAAAATCAAGTAATTCAAATTGAACGGGATTTACAGTATTCCCCTCTTTTTGTAAGCTCTCAATTCTTTGTTTAATAGCAGCAGCAATTTCCGGGTCAATGCTTGGGTGGTTTAGTGCTTCTTCAAAATAAGCAAACCGAAATTTTTTATCAGTAACAAGTTGAGATGAGTAAGCCGGAACTTCTTTTTGTGAAACGGTGCTGTCGTATTCATCCGCACCAGCCATTACTTCCAGCAATTTTGC
>JANMFB010000136.1:0-2234 GCA_031377605.1 Ferruginibacter sp. | reverse complement strand
CTTCAAACGGAATGTATCTGGTTACAAATAATGGTGTTGTAATGTTTGACACGCCTTGGGACACAACGCAGTTTCAGCCATTACTTGATAGTATAAAAAACAGACATAATAAAAGGGTTGTACTTTGCATTGCTACTCATTTTCATGATGACAAAACTGCTGGGCTTGAATATTATACACAAAAAGGAATAAAAACTTACACCACACAACAAACAGACGAACTAAGTAAAAAAAGCGGCAAAAAAAGAGCAGCATACTTAATTAAAAAAGATACTGCAATCACTATGGGACAATATTCATTTCAAACATACTACCCCGGACGTGGACATACTGCTGATAATATTGTGGTATGGTTTGAAAAAGAAAAAATTCTTTATGGAGGATGTTTAATAAAGAGTATAGAAGACGAAGACCTTGGTTATTTAGGAGACGCAAGTATAAAAGATTATGCGACAACTATAAAAAACATTCAGCAAAAATATAAAAAACCAAAATTTATTATTATTGGCCATGGAGATTGGTTGAGCACAAATTCACTGAAACACACTTTGAAAATGGCAAAGAATCTAAGAAAAAATACTGCTGAAAATTAAAAGTACTTTTCAAATTATTGCAGATCAAAGAAGCACTTCTTGCCAGGGATCCAAATATTACAAACTACCTACAATTAAACAAGGAGAGCACTATTAAAACTTTCAGAAAAGACAATTACGATAGAATTAAACTAATTTTTAAAAGTAAATGAAAGCATTGATACTAATATTTATTTCGTTGCTTATTGCGGGTCAGAGATAAAATGGCAGCCAAGATTAAAGCGATGAAAACGAATGTAAAGAGATAAATAAATTCATATCAGCACAATACCATTACAACTTGCATTATAGTGAATACTATTTTTTTCCTCTAAATATTTTAAAGAAAAACAAAAAAGCCGCCTCAGTAAGGTTTTGTAATACGATTATATTAAGCACAACATGGAAACTTATATTTAATTATACTTATTGAATTGATTATATTCATAAATAGTATAAAGTAAAATGTAATCGGTATAATACCATCTTTATTTCAACATAGTTCTCTTTGGACTAATTTTGAAATAAAGATGGTATTAATTCAAATTTTCTACAAAATTGATACACTAAATTTGCACATTGAAATTGTTATTATTAAAAGTATCTTATCGTTTTTAATTTTATAAAAAAACAATGAAAAAAATATTATCAACAATGGCAGTGATGCTTTTTGCAACACTCACCTTTGCACAAAAAATGCAGGAAAAAAATGTACCTGCCAATGTAAAATCTACTTTTCAAAAAAAGTACCCAACAGCTACAGCAATAAAGTGGGACAAAGAGGGTGAAAACTACGAAGCAAGTTTTGACCTCAATAAAACAGATAATTCGGTTTTAATGGATGCACAAGGCAACATTATTGAAACCGAAGTTGAAATTGAATTGACCCAGCTACCAAAAGGTATTTTAGAATATGTGAAAACCCATTATACAGTTAAGCAGGCAAAAGAAAGTGCAAAAATTACCGATGCAAAAGGCACGGTAACATATGAGGTTGAAATTAAAGGAATGGATTTGATTTTTGACAACAACGGAAAATTTATTAAAGAAATAAAAGATTAATTTAAAAAGAATAACAATGCGGATAAAGTTCAGTTTAATGTTTTCATTACTTGTATGTACGGTTTCAATGTTACAGGCTCAAACTTCGGCAGTAGCCCTATCAGGCTTAGTAAAAGGCAAAACGGATAAAACCGCTTTGCCTTTTGTAAACATAATATTGAAAACAGCAAAAGACAGTGTTTTTGTTACAGGTACAGTAAGTAACGAAGAAGGAAGATTTACATTGACCAATATAAAATCGGGAAATTATATTTTGCAATTATCTTACACAGGCTTTTCATCAAAATCACAACCCGTTTTAGTAGGCTCATTAAGTTCCTACTTAGACCTTGGCACAATAGAATTACAGCAAGATGCAAAACAGTTGCAGGAGGTTGTTGTTAACTCAAAGCAAGATGATGTGAGCAATAAGATGGATAAAAAAACGTATTCGGTTGCTGCTAACATCAGCCAGAGTGGTGGCTCGGTTTTACAAACATTAAAAAATTTACCTGGCGTTACAACAAGTCAAGATGGAAAAGTGGAGTTGAGAGGTAGCGATAAAGTAGCCATTTTGATTGACGGTAAACAAACTGCACTAACAGGCTTTGGCAGCCAAAC
>JANMFB010000094.1:0-7990 GCA_031377605.1 Ferruginibacter sp. | reverse complement strand
GGATTTGAGTTTCCGATGTTTGTACGATCTTCATCATTTATAATTCCGTCGCCATTTAGATCTTTAAATTTAAAATCGCCAGGAGCGGTGCTTGTTGTAGGGTCAGAACCCGCGGTTTGCACTGCATGAGCTGCTATTTCCTTGTAATCTTGAAAAATACCTTCAGTTACGAAGCCATAAAAGAAACCGGCAGGAGCACCTTGTATCGTTCGTAAACTTCCACCACCAATCCTCGCAAAACCATTATCTAAAGGCGCAGATAATCCCAATGAAGTTACTTTATTCCTATAAGTACTCACTACAGCATTTGCATTCCACTTTAACTGTTTTGCAGAAAGTATACTTCCGTTTAAACTTAAATCAATTCCTCTATTTTGTAATGTACCGGTGTTAAATGGTACTGCTTCAAAAGTGCCAGAAACCAATGGAGGAGCCACATATAATATTAAATCTTTAGAACGGCGTTGATAAAAGTCTAAAGAAAATCCAAGTTTATTTTTAAAAACACTTCCATCCAAACCTATATTTGCTTGTTCATTTTTTTCCCATTTAATATCAGGATTATAAGATCTGCTAACACCTGCTCCATTTACTACACCCCCTGAACCTGCTGAGTTTCCAAAAGTGTATTGAAAAGATTGGTTGATTGCCTGTAAGTATTGATAAGGAAGTACATTAGGATTACCTGTGTATCCAAAACTAGCTCTTACTTTCAAATCATCGAGCCATCTTATATTTTGTAAAAATGGTTCCTCTGTCAATCTCCAAGCAGCGGATATGGATGGGAAGGTTGCAAATTTATTCTTCGGTGCAAAGTTAGAACTACCATCTCTTCTAATAGAGAAACCCAAAGAACCCCTATTATCATAATCATAACTTACCCTACCGATGTAAGAAATCAAACGGCTGTTAATTCCATCCTCGGCACTATTATCGGTTTGAGACGGATCGGTAACAGTTAAGATTTGGTTGTTTAGTACCGGAATTGGTTGTAAAAATGTACCACTTCTACTCGCTGATAAATTTGAATATCGATTCTCTTGAAAAGTATAACCTGCTAATGCATTTATCTTGTGCTTTTTGGCGATTGTTTTGTCATAGGTTAATGTGTACTCGGCTAAATAATCTGGAAATAACCCTTTAAAAACCGAATAGGAAGTTCTATCAAATGGGCGTCCACCGCTTGATGGGGTAATAGGTCTAAAATTATTATTTTCTTGGTAGGTAAAATCTCCGCCAAAGGTTGCTTTAAATTTAAGATCTTGTAGAATTTTTATTTCTGTAAAAACATTTCCTGTTACACGAAATTTTGTATTGGTATTTTTAGGCACTTCCAATTGATATACAGGATTAGGCTCACTAAAGCCATCTATATTACCATTACCCCCTGCATAAGTTCCATCTGCATTACGAGGCTTTACAGTAGGTGGTGCGGTAAGTGCTAATAGTACAACACTATTAAATGGATTGTAAGTATCTGTTCCACGCTCTATAAATTTATTCATAGAAAGTGAATTCCCAATTTTTATGCGACTATTCACTTTTACATCACTATTAAATCGAAGATTGAAACGCTCAAAATCCGTATTGTAAATAATACCATCTTGTTTAAAATATCCTGCTGAAATAGAGTATTGTGCATTTTCAGACCCACCAGATGCAGATAGATTTACGCTTTGAATAGCAGCTTTTCTAAAAATTTCATTTAACCAATTTGTCCCTTTGCCATATTGTTGTTCTATAGCGTTAAAATCTGCCAATTTTGGGAGTATAGTTCTTCCACTAGCTATGGCTGCTTCACTATTAATGATAGCATACTCCCTTGCATTAAGCATAGTAGGCAATTGCCATGCTTGCTGTATGCCTCTATATACATCAACTGATAAATTAGTTTTACCTGCTTTACCTCTTTTTGTAGTTATAACGATTACACCATTAGATGCACGTACACCATAAATAGAAGCTGCTGCTGCATCTTTCAATACATCTATAGATTCTATATCTCCTGTACCAAACGAGTTTAATATATTATCTGCTTGTTGGTCCGGCAATGGATAACCATCCACAACAATAAGTGGATTATTAGTACCTGTTAAAGATGAAATACCCCTTATTCTTATACCTGTACCTCCTGTACCTCCGGGCGCACCACTTCCTTGCACAATAGTAACACCAGATACTTTTCCTTGAAGCGCTTGTGCAGCATCTGCAACAGGTATTTTTGCTATTTCTTTTGCCGAAATTGAAGAAACAGAGGTAGATAAATCTTTTCGCTTTTTTGTACCGTATCCAATGACTACGATTTCTTCCAGTTCTTTTTTAATGTTATTTTCTTCCATGCTAAAGTTTACAACACTTCCACTTTCAACATTTTTCTGTAAAGGAGTCATTCCTACATAAGATACAAATATTATAGCCCCCCCTTTCGGTATGGAAATAGAATAATTACCTTCTTTGTCTGTAAGTGTAGCAGATGTACCTTTCTTCAAACCTACTGATACACCTTCTAATGGCTGGTTATTTGATTTTTGAGTAACCTTACCAGTTACTTGTGCACTTTGTGCTTTTACGTAGTTAGAGATACTACAGAGCATAAAGACTCCACATAGCAATGTGAGTTTTACTTTCATATACAATCGTTTTTTAGTTTATTAATATTTCCTTAAACTTTGTTAAAAGTAAATACATTTAATTTTTTCACCTAAATAAAACACACAACATAACTACATCAAAAGTAAAAATTATGCCTATTTATACTTAATTTCACTACATCATTACTACATCAACTAGCTAAAATCACTTTCACAGGTTAAATTTTTCTTTAATGCTGATAAGAATACTAATTATTTTGTTTTTACCATTAACGAGTATTTGCCAAAATACAATAGGCTTGCCTAACATTATTAATTATAATAAAATAGCTTATAGAGGGGGCCTTCAAAACTGGAAAATAAAGCAAGACAGAAATGGAATAATTTATGTGGCTAATAATGAAGGGTTGTTATCTTTTGATGGAAAACACTGGAAAATCTACCCTTTACCCAATAAAACTATTGTAAGAACGCTAGAAATTGCTTTAGATGGAAAAATTTATGTGGGTGGTCAAGATGAGATGGGCTTCTTTGCTCCCAATAAAAACGGCATATTGGTTTACAATTCCTTAGTTGATAAAATTAACAACCATGATAGAGACTTTGCAGATGTATGGGATATCGTGAGTTATAAAGAAAATGTGTTTTTTAGAACCACTTCAAAAATATTTCGATTACAAAATGAAAGTTTCTCCGTTTTAAAAGCACCATCAGAATGGACATATTTAGGAATTACCAACGGCAGTTTATATTCACATGACAGAGGAAAAGGCTTATTAATATTTCAAAACAATATTTGGGAACCTATACCATCATCTCTAATATTGAATACAGAAGTTACCGCAATTTTGAAAATGAGCAACCAAAATGTTTTAATTTCTACCCTTAAGAATGGCACTTTCATAAAAACAATTAATGGTATCACAAAAACGAATGAGTCCATAAACAAAATCCTACAAGATGAAAGAATATTTACCGCTATAGAACTAGGTAATAATTGGATGGCTTTTGCAACAACCAATAATGGGGTTTTCATTATTGATTCCGCAGGCGAATTGGTTCAACACTTTTCTAAAATTGAGGGCTTGCAGAATAATAATGTACATAGTATTTACTTAGATAAACAACAAAATCTTTGGCTTAGCTTGGACAATGGTATCGATTGTATTGCATTTAATAGTGCCATTAAGCTCATTAACCCTAAACTTCAAGACGGATCTGGCTACACAGCTAGGGTTTTTAAGAATAACTTGTACATGGGTACTTCTACTGGTCTATTTTCTGTACCATTAAGCCAAACAACTGATTTTAGTTTTAGTAAAGGAGCATTTACCCAAGTTTCAAATACCAATGGGCAAGTATGGGGGTTATCAGAAATAAATGGCACTCTTTTGCTGGCTCACCACGATGGGGCATTTAAAGTAAATGGAAATACCGCAATTAATATTTCTAAACAAACAGGCGTTTGGAATTTTACCCCGATGACAGATATTTTCCCTACAGATAAAATTGTGGCCGGAAATTATAATGGATTGAGCTTTTTTGATTACTCAAATAACAACTTCTCCGCTATTCCCAATATCCCTAGATTTACCGAATCATCTAGATTTGTTGTATTGGATAAGAACAATAATATATGGGTTTCGCATCCATATCATGGTTTATATAAAATTATTAATGATGGCAATAATAATTATACCACAAAATCGTATGCAGAAAAAAATGGACTCCCTTCATCGCTTAACAACCATGTGTATAAAATAAAGGGAGAGGTCGTTGTAGGAACTGAGAAAGGAGTTTATACTTACAACTACGAAAAGGATGTTTTTGAGCCTTCTGTCTCCTATAAAAAAATGCTTGGTGAACAAAGTATCAGATACTTGAAAGAGGATACAGAGGGAAATATTTGGTTTATTCATGAAAAAAAATTGGGAGTCTTTTCTTTTTCAAATAACAATTCCAAACTTATATACTTACCAGAATTAAATAAAAAGTTACTCAGTGGCTTTGAATTCATCTACCCTTTAAACAAAAACAATATTTTTATTAGTGGTGATGCAGGTTTGTTTCACGTAAATTATGAAAAATATATTACCAATATTTTTAAACTTGAACCACAAATCACCTCTGTACATATTATTAATGCTAAAGACAGCGTTTTATTTGGAGGATATTATGCTGCTACTAATGAAAAACAGATTCAAACCAAAAATCAAATACCTGAAATAAATAGCAGCTGGAAAACAATACACTTTGAATATGCTACACCTTATTATGGGCAACAAAACAACCTTGAATATAGCTACAGATTAGTAGGCTTTGAAAAAAACTGGTCAGACTGGAGCAATATTTCAGAAAAAGAGTACACAAACTTAGCCCCTAAAGATTATACTTTTGAAGTTAAAGTAAGAAACAACAACGAAATAGAGTCTACTGTTACAAGCTATAAATTTGAGATACTTCCACCTTGGTATTTATCAAGAATGGCTTTTCTACTTTACTTTTTACTTATTGGAGCTGGGATAAATTTTTTATACAGAAGACAACAAAATAAATTCCGTGTGCAAGAATCTAAAAACGATGAAGAGCAAAAAAGGCTACTTTATCTCCATCAATTAGAAATAGAAAAAACTGAAAATGAATTGGTAGCCTTACGATATGAAAAACTTAATACAGAAATAGATTTTAAAAATGCGGAATTAGCAACTTCGGCAATGCACCTTGTACAGAAAGGAGAATTGTTATCAAAATTAAAAGCAGATTTAAGTCAATTGGCAAAAGGATTAGAAAATGAAAAAGCAGTTTCCGAAATAAAAAAAATGATAAAGGTTTTGGGAGAAGATGACAAAATGGATGATGATTGGGAACATTTTGCACAGCACTTTGATAAAGTTCATAGTGATTTTGTGACAGTTTTGAAAGACAAGCACCCCACTGTTACTGCAAATGAAATAAAGCTATCTGCATATCTCCGTATGAATTTATCTACAAAAGAAATAGCACAGCTTATGAATATTTCTACTAGAGGTATTGAAATTAGTAGATATAGGCTTCGTAAGAAATTAGCTTTAACTACAGAGGTTTCTCTTTTTGAATATTTTATAAATTTGGGTGGAAAAGATTTGAAAGGAAACTAAAAATCCCGACAACTTTCGTCATCGGGATATAATATTATGCAAAGAAAAAATTATTCTCCTTTTGCAGCAGCATCACTTTCATCACTTGTAAGCTTTGCTTTCAAATCAGCCAAGGCTCCAAGATCACCAAGTGTAGTTTTCTCTACTTTACTTTGAATAGCTTTTACAGCTTTCTTTGTAGATTCTACTTCTGCTTTTTTCTCTTTAATTTCTACTTGTCTTTCTTCTTCTTTTTCAGCTTCCCACAATCTTGTATGACTAAGAACGATACGCTTATCATTGCGATCAAACTCAATAACAACAAAGTTTGCTATTTCATCTTGTGCAATTGCTTTTTCATCTATTTTCATCAAATGACGTGTAGGAGCAAATCCTTCTAAACCATAAGGAAGTTGTACTACAGCACCTTTATCATCTTTCTTTACTACGGTTCCTTGATGCTCTGTACCTACAGCAAAAGTGTCTTCCAAGCTATTCCAAGGATCTTCTTCAATTTGCTTATGACCAAGTTGTAATTTACGACCTTCTTTGTCTATACTCATTATCATCACTTCTATTTCACTACCTACTTTAGTATATTCATTCGGGTTGTTGAAACGCTTTAACCAACTTAAATCACTGATGTGAATCATACCACCAATACCTGTAGAAAGTTCAACAAACACTCCATATGGAGTAATGTTTTTCACTGTACCCATATGCTTACTAGCTTCAGGGAAATGATTTTCAATAGTACTCCATGGATCTTCTGTTAATTGCTTAATAGAAAGACTCATTTTACGTGTTTCTTTATCTAATGTAACTACTCTTGCTTCGTACTCATCTCCAAGCTTAAAGAATTCTTTAGCATTGATTGGATTGTTTGCCCAAGTAATTTCACTTACGTGTACAAGACCTTCCACACCTGGCATAATTTCTAAGAAAGCTCCGTAATCTTCAATATTTACAACTTTACCTTTTACAGAATCACCTTCCTTAAAGTTCTCTGCTAGAGTATCCCAAGGGTGTGGAGTCAATTGTTTCAAGCCAAGGCTGATACGCTTTTTATCATCATCAAAATCAAGTACAACCACATTTACTTTTTGATCCATCTTCAATACTTCAGATGGGTGATTTATGCGGCCCCAAGAAATATCAGTAATGTAAAGCAACCCATCTAAACCACCAAGATCTAAGAATGCTCCAAAATCTGTAATATTTTTGATAGTTCCTTCCAATACCTGACCTTTCTCTAACTTACCAATAATTTCTGCTCTTTGTGCTTCAATATCACTTTCAATAAGTGCTTTGTGTGATACAACTGCGTTCTTTATTGTTTCGTTTATTTTTACAACTTTAAATTCCATTGTTTTACCAACAAACTGATCGTAATCAGTAACTGGTTTCACATCTATTTGAGATCCTGGTAAGAATGTTTCCATACCAAATACATCTACAATAAGACCGCCTTTGGTTTTACTAGTAACTAAACCAGTAACAATTTCACCAGTTTTGTTTACTTCCATAATACGCTCCCATGCACGAGTAATACGAGCAGATTTACGGCTAAGGTTCAAGTTACCTTCTCTGTCTTCTTTCTGCACCACCATTACTTCTACTACATCGCCTACTTTAATACCGCCCGGAATGTCTCTAAATTCGTTCAAAGAAATTAAACCATCACTCTTAAAACCAATATTAACAACAGCATCTGTTTTAGTCAACGATTCAATAGTAGCTTGAATCATTTCGCCATCATTAATTTGCTTAAAGGTGTTGTCATAAACAGCATCATACTTTGTTTTCTCTTCACTTGTGTAAGAAGATACATTGCGTTTATCTCTGCTCCAGTCAAAATCATCATGGGCAGTTTGTACAGGTGCTACATAAGCTGGTTTAGCAGCTTCAACAGCCTCTTCCATTTTAGCAGCTTCAAAGCTTGCTATTTCAGCATCTAAATTAGTTGCTTCTACAGAAACCTCAGGTGTGTTTGTTGTCGCAGTAACCTCTGGTGCATCTGCAGCCATTGGCTCCTGATCATCTGCGTTTAGTTGTTTGTTAATATTAAATGACATATAATTATCCGTTTGTTTTTTTAACGGGGTGCAAAGATAACAAAAAATTTACGAACTAAACTTCAAAGTTGGCGTTAATGCTTACTTAGATAATAAAAAAGCCATCCGATTTCGGATGGCTTTTTTATTATCAATTGTTAATGTGTTTGTTTTTAGAATACAATCACATTACCTGTTTTTAATCTTTCTCCATTTGTGCCTAAAACAT
>JANMFB010000073.1:0-1609 GCA_031377605.1 Ferruginibacter sp. | reverse complement strand
CAATTTGCCCGTTTAAGTATGTTGGCTACTATTCAGAGTGATGCTGCCGGTCTATATGATATCACAGAAAACTATGACAAGCAGCTCAAAGCAGTTCAAAACTGTTTGAAAGTTGCCTTCAGTATAAATGATAAAACACTTCTTTCACAAGGTTTTAGAGGGCTGGGTACAATATACCTAAGGAATAATCAATTGGATTCGGCATTAGCTTCTTATAAAAAATCTATCAACTATAGTAAAGAGGTAGGATATAATAAATATACGGGCAGTACCCTTCTGCGTATCGGTGATATTTATTTGAAACAACGATTACCGAAATTGGCATTGGAAAATTATTTAAATGCCTTACAATCAGATACCGAACAAAATAACTATTCTGGATTAGGAGTAGGTTATGTTTCTATAGCTACTTATTATAATACTATCGGTAATAATGATTCGGCACTTTATTATGCCAAATCTGGTTTAGCGATGAACCAAAATATGGGTAATGTTGGTGGCACCATTAACGCTTATAGCACTTTGGTAACCATTTATAAGAGCCAAAAAAAGTCAGATAGTGCACTCATATACCTGCAGCTGGCAACGGTAGCTAAAGACTCTTTATTGAGTCTCGCAAAAATAAAGCAACTTCAGAATATTGGTTTTGATGAACAGCTACGGTTACAGGAATTGGAAAAAAACAGAATTGAAACGCAATCTAAAATCAGGA
Organism: Ferruginibacter sp.; assembly: GCA_031377605.1. GTDB lineage: Bacteria > Bacteroidota > Bacteroidia > Chitinophagales > Chitinophagaceae > Ferruginibacter. Next base: position 897 of record JANMFB010000073.1, on the reverse strand, counting down.
CCTATGGAATGCTTGCAGGACTTGCAGTGCTGAGCATCATCGGCTTCATTCTTTACCGAAACAACCGTCAAAAACAAAAAGCAAATATAGTTTTGCAGGAACAGAAAGATAAAGTTGAAAGTACTTTACACGAACTTAAGTCCACCCAATCCCAACTCATTCAATCAGAAAAAATGGCAAGTCTTGGAGAACTCACCGCCGGCATCGCCCATGAAATTCAAAACCCATTGAACTTCGTCAATAATTTTTCGGAAGTAAATAAAGAATTATTGGCAGAGATGAAAGATGAAATCGACAAAGGCAATTTAGGTGATGTAAAAGCAATTGCCAACGATGTAATTGCCAACGAAGCGAAAATAAACCACCACGGCAAAAGAGCCGATGCCATTGTAAAAGGGATGCTGCAACATTCCAATAGTGGTACAGGTAAAAAAGAACCAGCCGATATTAATAAACTCGCAGATGAATATTTTCGATTAGCTTATCATGGTCTTAGGGCAAAAGACAAATCGTTCAACGCAACGATGAAAACGGATTTTGATGAAAGTATAGGCAACATTAATATCATTCCTCAGGATATTGGTAGGGTGATTTTAAATTTAATTACGAATGCTTTCTATGTTGTCAATGAAAAGAGCAAACAAAACATTGGCGGCTATGAGCCAACTGTTACCATCACAACAGTTTCGAATCAGCCCCTCCAGAGTTTATCGAAGGAAGGGGGTCGGAGTATTACAATAAAAGTATCTGACAATGGGGGCGGTATCCCTCAAAAAATACTCGATAAAATATTTCAACCATTCTTTACTACAAAGCCAACAGGACAGGGAACTGGTTTGGGCTTATCATTAAGTTATGATATTGTAAAAGCACATGGAGGTGAAATAAAAGTTGAAA
>JANMFB010000025.1:0-7444 GCA_031377605.1 Ferruginibacter sp. | reverse complement strand
ATGCTAATTTGCCTTTTACCAAGAAGTCCGTCATATTTTTCGGCAGTCGTTAGTTGTATTTTTGCCTCTTCTGCTTTTAGCCGCAGGGTTTGCGACATTGACTTGTCGCTTTGAAATATTTCACTACTAAGTTCCAATTGCATTTGCCAAAAACCAACAATGGTGATACTTACCTTGGTGGGGATGATTTTGATAACGCCATTGTTGGTTTTTGGCAAAAGCAAATGGAACTTAGTAATGAAATATTGCAAAGCGATAAGTCAATGTCGCAAACCTTGCGGTTAAAAGCAGAAGAAGCAAAAATACAACTAACGACTGCCGAAAAATATGATGGACTAGTTGGCGAAAGGCAAATTAGCATAAGTAAAAATGAGTTCGAAGAATTGATAATGCCGCTCATTGATAAAACAATTGACTGTTGTAGAAATGCACTAAAAGATGCAGGAATAAAGAAAAATGAAATCGATGAAATAATTATGGTTGGCGGCAGTACAAGGGTACCAATAGTAATTAATGAAGTAAGCAATTTTTTTGGAAAGCCTGTTAACAATTCAGTAAATCCCGACGAAGTGGTAGCACTTGGGGCCGCAATACAAGCTGATATTTTAGCTGGCAATAACAAAGATGTTTTATTATTGGATATTACTCCACTGAGCCTCGGTATAGAAACTGCTGGGGAGTTGATGGATGTAATTATTCCTAGAAATGCAAAAATACCTTCATCGGCAGCACGAGAATATACTACGCAAGTAGATGCACAAGTAAATATGCGCATTAGTGTATACCAAGGAGAAAGAGATATTGTAAGTGATAACAGATTGTTGGCTACTTTAAATTTAAAGGGTATTCCTGCCATGCCAGCAGGTATGGCAAAAGTGCAAGTAAGTTTTATGATAAATGCTGACGGTATACTTGCTGTAAAAGCGAAGGAATTACGAAGTGGGGTGGAACAATCAATAGAAATTAAGCCACAGCTTGGTATAGATGACGTAACGGTGGAAAAAATGTTGTTAGATTCATTGAAAAATGCCGAAAGTGATATAGCAGCACGTGCTTTGGCAGAAGCAAAAACGGAAGCTGAACAATTGTTAAAAACAACGGAAAGGTTTCTACAAAAAAATGCCGCTTATTTGATAAAAAATGAATTGTCAGAAACTGCTCTTGCCATGCAAGCTTTGCAGCTAGCAATAACCATGAATGATAAAAATCTGATACAATTAAAAACAGAAGAATTAAACAATATATCGAGGCCTTATGCGGAAAGAATAATGGATAGTGTTATTGGAGAAGTTATGAAAGGTAAAAGTATATGAAACAAAGCCGAAACATGACTACATTTAAGTATGATAAAGTATTTCTGGTAATTAGTGTCCTTTATTTTATTGTGATGTTTTTTTGCTTGTATAAGTTTGGTGTAAATATTGACGGAGAAGCTACAAAATATATTACTGAAGCAAATGGGATTATTAACGGCGAACCATTTCACAATGGTGTTTTTGGTTATTTTTATTGTACGTATTCAATAATTGTCTCCATTTTTATTAAATATTCCATCTCATTTATTTTATTAGGGGTTTTGCAAATTGTATTGTCATATATAGCTGGCTTTTTAATTCTCAATCTAATATTTCAGAAAACACAAAATAAATTTATTGCCTTTTCTTTTTTTGCGGTTTACCTATTTTGTTATCCTATTCAACGTTGGGTTTTGTATGCTTATACGGAAAGTTTGCATACAAGTTTTGTGCTAATAGGTTTTTACTTATTTATAAAAGTGCTAGATAAATTTTCAATAAAAAAAGTATGCTTTTTTTTGCTCCTTCTTTTATTGATACTTACTACAAGACCTGTTGGTATCATATTTTTTCTTACAATTTACGTAGCTTGTATTTTTTATTTTTATAAGTTGAATCAAAAAAAAGTGGTAAGTATATTATTGGTGTTTGCTATTTTTCTTACAGTTATTTTACTAAATTCCCCATTCCGTTATTTTGTAAATCCTGATTCTTTAAGGAGGATGGAAGTGATTTGCCAAGTACCTCAGAACGCTAATGATACAAACTATACCGCCTATAATAAAACTGGTTTGATTGGTGCATTTAATGTAATAAAAAATGAAATTGGATTTGGAAAATTCATTAGAAATGGAATAAAGAAGGAACTGTCTTTTTTTGGATTGATAAGACCTCATTTTAGTTATCGAAATAATTTTTTTCTTTCGATTTATTTATTACTTTATCCATTTGCTATTCTAGGACTACTTTTATATAAAGAGAAATCATTTTCTTTATTAAAAGTTATTGGGATTTGTTATATTTCTATTACCGCAATGGGGATTTTTGTTACCTGTGATGATTGGTCAGATAGGTTTGTAGCTCCGGTCTTTCCTTTTATTATCTTACTTTCAGTAGGCGGCTTTAATTATGGTTTTGAAAGACTAATAAAAATAAACAAATCAAGGAGATAACTTAAACTTCCATTTGAGAAAAAAGGATTCGAAATGTTGAAAACTAATTTTACTTAGAAAATAAGTTATGGTAAAACTAAACAATGCATTTATTAGCTGAATGGTTACAGGGTTTAAATTAAAATTTAGTTTGTTAACTAAAAGGTTGATTAACGAAAATCCAAATAAATAAATAGGCCAGTGAAAAACGTATAGACCATAAGATATTTTACCCAATTGGCGCAAGAAATGCAAGGCTGTAATTTTCTTTAAAAAATTGTTTTCTTCAATCTCTACTAAGAAAATAAAAAAGGCGTAAAATATTCCAATTAATGTAAAACCAATTGTTACAAAAAATGAGTTTAATCGCATTGTACCTCCAAATAGAATTCCAAGAGATAGCAGTGAAATCGTTAATGAAAATAGTACAACAAAATATTTTTTCATTACTAGGGTAAAACCATTTTTAATTAGCATGTATAATACAAAACCATATAAAAATGAATCAACTCTAAAAAAGGAATTCCAATATAATTTAAGATACTCTTCTTTGTTTGGCAAATAATGATAGTAAATGCATCTAGTTATTAAAACTACCATCAAAATTAATATTCCTGCTAGCAATAATTTTTTCTTACTTTTTAGTGAAATAACTAATATTGGAAAGATAATATAAAACTGCTCTTCTACTGCCAATGACCATAAATGATTTAAATGATTAAAGGATTGAGAAATGTTTTTTATGAAAATCCAATTGCTTGCAAATCCAAAAAATCCTAATATATTATTTTTATAAATAGAATAACTATCTATTGTTTTTTGTGATGCAAAAGCAAACCAGCAAATAAAAAATATTGATAGAAATAAAAAGTAAAGTGGTACAATTCTTAGAATCCTATTAAAATAAAATTTCCAAAGTAGCTTTTTATCGTTTAAATGGGGGTATAGTCTGCCAGATAGAAGGTATCCCGACAATACAAAAAATAAATCTACCCCTGACCATCCAAAATCTAAAACATAAAAACCAGTAAAATAATGGAACCCCATTACAAGTAATATTGCTATACCTCTTAGTCCATCTAAATGTGGGTTGTGTTTTATTTGATTCAATAGTTATAATTTTTTCCTTAGAGTCATTTTACTTACCTCATTGCGAAATAAATGCAAAAATAGTTTTTTACAATACATGCAATATATGGAAATTTATATACCATTTTATTTTGCCTTTTGAAGTTATAGGCATTTTAAAATAATTCCGATAAAAGCAGAAAATCTTAATCTGTTCAAAAGCTAAATTAATAACATACTACTACTTTTTTAATTGTAATACCAATGGCATATTTAAGTTGGCACTTTTTGGAGAAGAAAATCTTGAGGCTAAAGAATTGGGTTATGTAGAAGTTTTTATTTCATTCATCCTATTCACATATTTCCCCACCATATCAAACTCTACATTCACTTTATCGCCCAATTGCAATGTGTGCATATTTGTATGCTCGTATGTGTACGGGATAATGGCTACCGTAAAACTAGTATTCGTAATATTAAAAATGGTGAGGCTTATGCCATTTAATGCAATAGACCCTTTTTCAATAATTAAAGAGGCAAATTTTTTATCTATTTCAATTACATATTCCCAACTACCATTTTTTTCTTCATAGCCTATACAAGTTCCTATTGTATCTACATGCCCTTGTACAATATGACCATCCAATCTTCCATCAAAACGCAAACATCTTTCTAAATTAATTACTGTTCCTTTTTTCCAAAATCCAATACTGGTTTTCTGCAAGGTTTCTTCTATAGCCGTTACTTGGTAAGTTTCACCCATTATTTTTTCTATGGTGAGGCAAACGCCATTGTGACTTAAACTTTGGTCAATCTTTAAATGGGCACTTAAACTGCTAGAAATCGTTAATGTAACGTTTGAACCAGCTGTTTCTGCAGCTTCTACAACACCTAATTGCTCTATTATTCCTGTAAACATGCTGTAAATTTCGGATTTTATTGATTAAATTTCTTTTTTTCAAAAATTCTTTTATCTTTGCACTCCTAAATCATCAAAAGGGGGTATACATACAATGTTAATAATAGATTCAAAAGATTGCGAAAACATAGACAAAGCGCTAAAAAAGTACAAAAAGAAATTTGAAAAAAGCAAGACGCTTTTACAACTTAGAGAAAGACAAGCTTTCATTAAGCCTTCTATCCGTCATCGCATGATGGTGCTTAAAGCAGTTTACAAACAACAGCTTTCTGAAGGGAAATTCGATTAATATAATTTTTTAAGAAATATTTTTATAAACTGATGATAAGTTATCGCTAACTTTAATCATCAGTTTTTTTATGCACATACCCTTCGAGCAACACCAACAGCATTTCTTGGACCAACTTCGCTTTCAAAAACGATATAGTTCGCATACAATCATTGCCTACGAAAATGATTTATCATCCTTTTCTCAATTTCTTCGAACAGAATTTGATGAGATGGAGGTAGATAAGATAAAAACGACCTATGTGCGTACTTGGTTGGCAAGTATGAAAGAGGCAGAAATGAGCTCACGTTCCCTAAACCGAAAAATATCTTCTCTCCGTTCTTTTTTCAAATATTTATTAAAAAATGAATTGGTTTCAGCCAATCCTGTATCAGCTATCATTTCGCCAAAAATGCCCAAAAGATTGCCACAATTTGTAGAAGAAAAGGATACACATGATTTATTTTCTACAGTGGTATTTTCTGAAGGGTTTAAAGGCCTTACGGAAAAATTGGTATTAGAAGTATTGTATCATACTGGCATACGTAAAGCCGAACTCATTGGCATACAAGAACACAGTATTGATAGGATGAACAGCAATATTAAAGTGAAAGGTAAAGGAAACAAGGAACGAATTATACCTATAAGTCATATATTGGCAAATGAAATTAAATTTTACATAGAAGAGAAGAAAAAGATATGGGGTAAAATGGAAAATACTACATTATTCATTACTGCTAAAGGAAAGCCATTAGATCCAAAACAGGTATATAACATAGCCAACAGGTACCTTAAAAAAATAACCACCATAGAAAAGAAGAGCCCACATATTTTGAGACATAGTTTTGCAACACATTTGATGAACAATGGGGCAGACCTAAATGCAGTAAAAGAACTACTAGGCCATAGTAGCCTTGCAGCAACGCAGGTGTACACACATAATACCATAGAAAAACTGAAAGATGTATATAAAAAAGCACACCCAAAAGCTTAACCCTATAACCAAATAAATTTTTTTATTTTTATTTATTATGCTAACTTGTCTAACTAAATCTATACCAAGAAAATAAACTGCCTATGTATTGAATGTTACCTATTTTTTTTATTCACCAACAAAAACGAGGCTATGAATATTAACATTCAAACAGTGCATTTTGATGCAGATTCTAAACTAGTGGAGCACATAAAAACAAAGTGCCCAAAGATTACCCAATTTCACGATAGAGTTACTAAAGTAGATGTTTATTTGAAATTAGATAATATTGTTCACAATATAAAAGATAAAGTGGCAGAAATAAAAGTCCTTATACCTGGACATGAATTTTTTGTAAAACATTCTTCAAAATCTTTTGAAGAAAGCTTTGATGCAGCGCTAGATGCGGTTATAACTCAAATAAAAAGAAAGAAAGAGAAGCTCGCAGCTTAATGATATGCTAAAAAAATCTATCCCGCTTTGCAAGAAGCGGGATTTTTATTAGCCTAATATTGAAAAAACTTTAAAAAATTGTTTTGCAAAATTTTTCTATTAATTATTTTCTCTTACCTTTGCCATCCGAAAAAAAAGATAGGCTTTAATAAGGTATTTTTATTTGAGGAAGTTCTTTAAAAAATAAGCCGAAATAGCTCAGTTGGTAGAGCAACTGATTTGTAATCAGTAGGTCGCTGGTTCGACTCCAGTTTTCGGCTCACAAAAGATTTGAGTACAGTTTAAGCTGTACATTTTTTTTGATGTAGATTTGGGCAGATGGCCGAGTGGTTAAAGGCGACAGACTGTAAATCTGTTCTCTCACGAGTACGTAGGTTCGAAACCTACTCTGCCCACAAAGCAAAATATGCAAATATGCCAATAGGCAAATGTGCAAATCTTGTTTGTAGTTCTTTTTTTATTTGCATTTTGGCACATTTGCCTATTTGCATATTAATCAGCGGAAGTAGCTCATTTGGTAGAGCGGTAGCCTTCCAAGCTTCAGGTGGCCGGTTCGAGCCCGGTCTTCCGCTCAGTTCAACATGCAGTTGGCAGTTGGCAAATTGCAAAAGAAACATTTGTTTTTGTCAACTGCAAATTGCAAACTGCCAACTGACTAGCCGTCGTAGCTCAGGGGTAGAGCACTTCCTTGGTAGGGAAGGGGTCATGAGTTCGATTCTCATTGATGGCTCAAATTTGAAAAGATTGAGTAGAATGCCCTGATTAAAAGCAGGAAGTTCATGAGCCTGCCTGTCGGCAGACAGGTTCGATTCTCAATGATGGCTCAATAAATAGTATAAGAATCTGAAAAGATTTTAGCATAAAAAGTCTATGGTTAACGGACTTAAAATGAAACCTACATTTCAAAACAAATAATAAATTTAAACAATGGCAAAAGAATCATTCAAAAGGGATAAACCCCATCTTAACGTAGGTACCATCGGTCACGTAGATCATGGAAAAACCACGCTTACAGCCGCTATAACCGATGTTTTGTCACAAAGAGGTTTAGCGCAGAAAAAAAATTATGACGATATTGATGGTGCTCCTGAAGAAAAAGAAAGGGGTATTACAATAAATACTGCTCACGTAGAATACGAAACTGCTAGCCGTCACTATGCTCACGTAGATTGTCCAGGTCACGCCGATTATGTAAAGAACATGATTACTGGTGCTGCTCAAATGGATGGTGCTATATTAGTAGTAGCTGCTACGGACGGTCCTATGCCTCAAACGAAAGAGCATATCTTGCTTGCTCGTCAGGTAGGTGTTCCTCAG
>JANMFB010000015.1:0-1828 GCA_031377605.1 Ferruginibacter sp. | reverse complement strand
GCCACTGGTATTTTAATGTAGCTGCCGATGTAGATTTTACACTATATGTATAACTATCGCCTGCGCAACCACTTTGTAATACTGGTTGTTGTGCTATAGATGGATTAGTAATGGTAAGCAATGCTGCATTAGAAACAAGGGCTACGGTAGGCGAACATGTACTTAAAATATTTACCCGATACTGATTACCATTCATAGTAAATGTAGTAGCAGGCGTAGTATAACTTGCATTGGTAGCACCTGCAATATTTGTAAATGTAGGATTAGCTGTTGTACTCACTTGCCATTGAAAGGTAAGTCCTGTACCAATAGCCGCTACAGAAAAAGTGGCAGGCTGTGGTGTACAAACAGTTTGTGCTGTGGGTTGTGTAGTAATACTTGCTACAGTGTTTACGGTAAGTTGTACCGCTGTTGTAGTAACTATTGCTGGGCAAGCGGTGGTACTTACAACTAATAAATAATAAGTGCCATTCATGGCAGGTGTGGTTATTAGCGTTGTATATGTATTCGTATTAGCACCTGTGCCTGTAGTTACATTCGTATATGGACCTGCTGCACTCGGACCAGATAACCATTGGTAAGTAGCACCAGTGCCAGTACCTGCTCCAGTAAATGTGGCTGTGTTACCATTACAAACCGTAACGGGTGTAGGCTGTGTTGTAACTACCGCAGGCGTATTTACATTAATATTAAATGTGTCTCTATAAGTACAATTTGTAGCAGAGTTGAAAATTGTTGCAATATAAGTGGTGCTTGTTGTTGCGCTACACACTGGCGATTGTATATTGGTAGCACTTAAACCTGTCGCCGGAGTCCATGAATAAGTGGTGCCTGCACTTGCGGTAAGGTTTATATTTTGGTTAGAGCATTTTTGGATAGTGGTTGATATATTTAATGGGCAAATAATTACTCCACAAATATTTGTAACAACGGCAACCGTGTTTGTACTTGCTAAACTCAATGGCGTCATTGCAGTTATGCTTATTAACGGAGTCGAATTAATAGCTTTAATTGGTATGTTGGGCGTTATTACTAAACTATCAGCATTGGTAATACTACAGCCGCTTGTAGATGTAGGAAAATCAATGGTAGAAAACATAGAATAACCATCACCTATATTTATTGTAGAAGCACCAGCTGCATTTAAATTATTGCCATTTACATCAAGTCCGTAAATTGTGTTAGTAGTATTTACAACCCTTCTGTCATATATTTTTACCCCGTTTGTAACCCGAGATACAAAAACATTTGACCTGTTATTTACGTCTAAAATTGATTGTGTAATAATAAAATCATTAGCTCCTAAAGGATAAAGGCCTCTAGTTCCAACCTTTGAATATCCTACATGATGGAATAGATTACCTGAAAGTGCTTTTGAAGATTGATCGTATAAGTAAACTCCTTGAGAATTGTTTTGGCCACAACATCCATCAGTAACATTCATTACAAAATACACATTCCCACTTTTAATAATACAATCAGGATAGTCTATGCTATTTAAAAAATTACCAGCTAATGGATTGGGGTTAGATAATGAAACTCGATATTCATTTTGGCTAATAACAGCTGCTGTAGTTTCGTTCAATTCAAGAATAACTGTATTATCTGCACCATCATAATAAAAACCACCAATTATTAGATTTCCATTTGGTAATTGATTAACAGAAAATAACAAATCTGATTGAGCCGTGTAATTAAAAACTCTACCCCATATTTGTGTACCGGTTGAGTTTAGCAATACTGCAAGACCATTTACCAAAGCAGGTGTGAAGTTCGTAGGCCCTACTACGGCAATATTTCCGCTAGCTGTTTCTTTTAAACCCCAAAA
>JANMFB010000399.1:0-2976 GCA_031377605.1 Ferruginibacter sp. | reverse complement strand
AAAATTAAAAGATAAAATAAAAGCTTCACCCGCTGCTCAAAGAGATTCAATTCGTAAAACTGCGGTTGACTTTACTTCAATAAAAACGGTAAATTTTACCAATGTAAGAAAAAATAGAAAAGAAGGTAAGAAACAAAAAATATATGATGTAGAAAATATAGATTTAAGTTACTCATATTTAAAAACCAGCAAGTACAGCCCTTTAATAGAATACAATGATGTAACACGACACAGGGCGGTAGTAGGCTACAATTATACTCCTCAACCTAAATTTATTACACCATTTAAATTCTTATTTAAGAAAACAAAAACCAAGTGGTTTGATTTAGTGAAGGATTTTAATTTTAACCTTGTTCCATCGCAGTTAACTTTTAGAGGCGATATACAAAGGCAGTTTGGTGTTATAAAACCACGTAGCTTAGGCGGAGATAAATATCAAACACCAGAAACGTATGATAAGTATTTGATTTTCCAGAGAGATTATATTTTAAACTGGAAGTTTACAAGAAACTTAGCATTGGATTTTACAGCCACAAACAATTCCAGGGTAGATGAACCAGCAGGAAGAATAGACACTAGAGAGAAAAAAGATTCTTTATGGACAAATTTATTGAGAGGCGGTAGAAATACACTTTATAACCAAAATGCAGCTCTTTCATATGCTGTTCCTATTAATAAAATTCCTTTATTAGATTTTGTTACTCAAACAACCATTAAATATCAAGCTACTTATAAATGGATTGGTGCAAGTAGAATAGCTACCAATCTTGGAAATTTCTTAGAGAATGGTCAGCAAAAAGAAGCTACCACTCAATTAGATTTTACTAGATTATATTCCAAATCTAAATTTTTGCGCCAGTTAGATGCTCCTGCAAATAAGGCTGATAGGGACAGGTGGAGAAATAGATATACAAAAATTACGGACAGTGTAACAAACAAAGCAGGAAAGAGAGTGCTCCGTACAAGAAAAATTTTAGACAAATCTGCTATGCCATATGTAGGTGGGCCGCTTAGGTTTGTTGGGAAATTACTTACAAGTTTAAAAGATATAAACATTACTGTTTCGGAAAATGCACAAACAAGATTACCAGGCTACACAGATAGTACGCAAGCGATAGGGCAAAACTTTAAAAGTATGGCACCTGGTTTAGATTTTGTTTTTGGACGGCAAATAGACAGTAATTGGCTAAATAGAAAAGCAGGAAATGGATTAATAACAAAAGATCTAGATTTCAATTACTTGTTCAAGCAAAATTTTGATCAGACGATTAGTGCCTCTGCAAGACTAGAGCCAATAAGAGACCTTACTATTACTGTAAACATAAAGAAAACTTTTAGCAAAGATTATTCTGAATCATTTAGATATACCGACACTTCAGGTGGAACTAACTATAAATACCAGCACCTAACACCTTACTCAAGTGGTGGTTTTGATGTGAGTTATATTGCCTTTAAAACTTTATTTGGCAAGTTTGATCCTAATCAAGTATCGGAAACCTTTAAAACATTTGTAACTAATACGGGAGTCTTGTCTAAGAGATTAGGGACAGCAAATCCTTATACCCAACAACAAGTTAATGGAGGACTACAACCTAACGGTTATTATTATGGTTATGGCAAATATTCAGTTGATGTTTTGATTCCTTCATTTATTGCTGCATATACGGGAGATAATCCTGAGAATGTTTCTTTGGTTAAACAAACAGATAGCCGCACTAAATCTAATCCATTTAAAGGCATAATTCCAAAACCAAACTGGCTTATTAATTACAATGGTTTAACAAAAGTAAAAGGACTAGATAAAATATTTACAAACTTCAATGTTAGTCATGGTTATAATGGCAATTTAAGTATGAATGGATTTACATCAGCTTTACTATATCAAGATGTATCTAGATTTGGTTATCCTTCATTTTACGATACGGTATCTAGGTCTTACATTCCTTTTTTCTTAGTACCAAATGTTAGTATTCAAGAACAATTTTCTCCACTTATTGGATTTGATATGTCCTTTACGAATCAGTTGCAGGCCAAGTTTGAATATTCTAAATCTCGTACACTTAGTTTGAGTTTATACGATTATCAAATTAGTGAGCAGCGCAGTACTGAATTTAGAATAGGTGCAGGATGGAGAAAAAAAGGTTTAAAACTTTTAGGCGGATTAAAACTTCCAAAGTTTTTAGGCGGAGGCACAAAATTGCAAAATGAAATTGCATTTAGATTGGATTATGGAATTAGAGATAATGTAACTTCAAATACAAGCATAGTGTTAGAAAGCAATTTTGCTACTGGCGGAAGTAGAGAAATCACACTTAGGCCATCTATAGACTACACATTGAACAATCGGATAAATCTTAAGTTCTTCTTTGATCAAACTAAAATATTACCTTATATATCATCGAGTGCACCTACTACTAATACAAGAGCTGGTGTACAAATACATATTTCACTTTCTCAATAAAAATTAATAATATTTTTTACAAATGGGCTTATTATTTCTTTACAAAAAAGTTTTAGTAAGCCCTTCTTCTATTTAAATCGGTTTAATATCTAATACTGCAATTGCTTTATCAAAAATAAACGATTGTTTCGTAGCCGTTCTGCCATTTCTTTAAAACTAATTACCTCTTCAGATTCAATTAATCCATAATTAAGTTACAGCAAAACAAAATAAACATTGAAACAATATCTTTATACCGTCTTTGTATTCATTATAGTCCAAATGTACTGGCCTAAACGTCTACTACAGGGGCATTATACCGAAAGTCAATTAGATTACATATCTATATAATTGCTACTATTTCTTATCCTTACTTATGCAAACAGGAAAGTACTTTAGTCAAAAACTTTGCCCCAACTTCGTTTATTACAAAAGCATAATCCATCTAAATTCAAAGTTCTACAAATGCTGGTCTTAACAAAGGAGCAGGGTGAAGTGAGCAAGTATGCACTAGAAGTCAGTTAGGTTCAAGCCAC
>JANMFB010000396.1:0-2248 GCA_031377605.1 Ferruginibacter sp. | reverse complement strand
AAATTTGTCTTATTTGTCTGCCGCTATTACTACAGCTGGTTTAGCAACTACCCTTAATAGTGGTGTAGCTGCCATTACGCTACTAGCTCCAGATAATGCTGCATTTATAGCTGCAGGTTTCCCTACAATTGCTTCTATAACATCTGCAAGCCCTATTACATTATCTGCAATTTTAAGATTGCACGTAATTCCTGCTACGTCTGTACCTGCAGCAGGCGGTAATGGAAGGTTGTTTTCACCTGATTTTAGGGCTGGCACTTATACAAGCTTGAATGGCCCAATAGCTACTACTATAACTGGTACCACAGCTAATTTTAGAGGAACTAGTAACACGTCTGACGTTACTATAACAACACCTGATTTACTTTTTAGAACGAATATTGCTTCAGGTGCTCCAAGTGTAATGCATATTGTAAACAGAGTGTTGCTTCCTTAATATCAGCTAAATAAACCTACAGTATAATGTTGGTTTAAATTTATAAAATTAATCCCGGCTACACTAGTAAGTAGTCGGGATTTTTATTATTGTATGTTAAGTGCCCATTGTATGTAAGTACATAGGTCAATTTAATTGTAAAAAATTTTATCGTTTTCGGAAAATTATATAGGTTTAGGGGTGTAATGGAAGTTTTATTTGCAAACAGAAATTATTTCTTTGATGTTGCTTATTTATTCTTTTAGACAATTCTCAGCAGGATTTTCAATTTTTCAAAGTTGCCAATCCTGAAATTTACTAAGATTAACCTTCTTGTTTTACGTTGGTAAAGAGATATTGTGGTTGTATAAAAAAATAGCTAACTCTAACGGATTAGCTATTTTATATTGAAGATGTATGGTCTGCTTACTTCCCTAACACTTCTTCCAACTTCTTGCCTAAATCTTCGTCTCTCAATTCACTCGCTATAATTTTTCCTTGGGGGTCTAGCAATACATTATATGGGATAGATTCTACACCATATTGTTTTGCAGCTGCGTTTGCCCATCCTTTAAGATCACTTACATGTATCCATGTAAGGTTGTCTTTTTTAATTGCAGCAAGCCATGCAGCTTTATCTTCATCTAAAGAAACACCAAGTATAGTAAAATTCTTGCTTTTGTATTTGTTGTAATTGGCAACTACGTTTGGGTTTTCGCCTCGGCATGGGCCACACCAGCTTGCCCAGAAATCTACCAACACATATTTCCCTTTTAAAGAACTTAGTGAAAATGGTTTTCCATTTACATCGTTCATGGTAATTTCTGGCGCCATATTTCCTATAGCTTGCATACCAGGTTTAGCAGGAGTAGAGCTAGGTGCTACTTTTGGCTCCTCTTTCTTTACCATCATTTCATTATACTGCTTTATGATGCCTGCTACGCCTGTGTGCGTAGGAAACCTTTTTGCAAGATTGGGTACAACTGTTTTTAATTCATTGGGATCTATACCTCTTGTATAACCTAGTGCAAACATGGCTACTACTGGGTCGCTTATACTATCTATACTTTTTATGATAAAGCTTTTAAAACCCTTTCCATCTTCGGTTAATTGTATAATTTTTGCATTGGTTATGCTATCATTTTTCTTATCCTTTTTTAAGGAATCTATTTCTGCAGATAAACTATTAAGTCCCTTCTGCTTTGCATCTATTACTGTTAAAAAACTTTTGAAAGATTTGTTTGCGGTAGTATTAAAATTTGGACCTGCCAAAGAAATATCTTTTGCATCAGCTACAAAATCTATGTCTGATTTATCGTTTATAAAGATGTAGCCAAGTTCTTGTTTTTCTAGCCTAAGTCTATACAAACCTTCTTCAGTTCCTTTTGCAGCTATTTCAAATTTTCCGTTTTTTATGGCTGCTGTGTCCAATACTTCAGGATTTTTATCACTAAAAAACAATTGCTCCAAATAGATATTTTGGTCTTCAATATTTTTTAAATTTCCGTGTACGGTAAAAATTCCTTTTTCTATTTTGTTGTTGCAGCTAACAATACTAGCGAGCATCAATAATCCTACAAGTGTTTTTTTCATTTTTTAAATGTTATTCGTTGATAGTTATTTTTTAAATGTTATTAGTTATTCGTTGTAACTTAATTTTTTGTTATCTGTTTTACTAGCATTTTATTTAATTATATCCTAATAATCTTAAAAATTATTAAATATAATATTATTCATTAGAAAGCGCTTCCTCCAATAAAACTGTCACCTTTCCCATGTCAGCTTTCCCCCCACTTAGTTTTTTCACTTGGCCTGCAAACAATCCTATCAAAC
>JANMFB010000394.1:0-21131 GCA_031377605.1 Ferruginibacter sp. | reverse complement strand
ATTGTGGTATAATAGTGCAGTCGGAGGTACAGGAAGTAATATACCGCCGACGCCGGCTACAAATGTATTAGGTAGCACTCTTTATTTTGTAACTCAAACAGTTAATAATTGCGAAAGTCTGACAAGTCAAATTGAAGTAATGGTCTTATCACAGACAACACCTCCTAGTGTTGTTACTCCTATTACGTATTGTCAAAATTCAACTGCATTACCACTAACTGCAACTGGTACAAATTTACTTTGGTACCCAACAGCTTTAGGTGGTACAGGTTCGTCTATACCACCAACTCCCTCCACAACCACTGTCAGTAATACAACATATTATGTAAGTCAATCTTTAGGTACTTGTGAAAGCCCAAGGGTAGCTTTAACGGTTGTTATAGAGCCACCTTCTAATTTGCCTATTGTAAGTACTCCAGTTTCGTATTGCCAAAATGCTCCAACAATTGCACTAACAGCTACAGGTACCAATATGCTTTGGTACACAGCAGCAACTGGTGGCGTGGGCAGTACCATTGCTCCAATTCCATCATCTGCTACAGCTGGTACGTTTACTTATTATGTAACACAAAAAACTGGCAATTGCGAAAGCCAACGAGCTGCCATTGTAGTTAATATTTTTGCTCCTCCGCCAGCACCAATAGTTACCCCAAAAACTTATTGCCCTAATGATGTGGCTATACCTGCAACTGCAGTTGGTACAAATTTATTGTGGTATACGGCTGCTACAGGTGGAGTGGGGTCACCAATTGCACCTACGCCAAATACCAATATTTTTCCTACAACTTTTAATTATTATGTAAGCCAAACTGTAAATGGCTGCGAAGGTCCAAGGGCACTACTTATAACTACGGTAGATAATGCTTTAATCATTGCCATTGGTAACGATGTTACAATTTGTGAAGGTGATACTGTAAAATTTACACCAATATCTACACCTATAGCTACAAGCTACGAATGGCGTGCTATTGGTGTGCCATTGAGTACTATACAAAATGTATTTGTAAAAGATGCAATTGTAAAGCCTATAGATACGGCAACATATATTTTAAAAGCAACATTGGGTGGTTGTACCAGAGAAGATACCGTTACAGTAAATGTTAGATGGAAACCATTGCTAGATGTAGGGCTAAACAATGCTATTTGTTTGTATGATTCTGCATTATTGGTTGGAACAATTTCTCATAATTCATTACCAATTACAATGTACAGTTGGACACCTATAGATAGTTTAAGAACACCTACACAGTTACAAACCTGGGCTAGTCCTACAAAAACTACTGATTATAAATTAACCATTTCAACAACATTGGCAAATTATGGTTGTGTATTTACCATATCCGACTCGGTAAAAGTAAAGGTACAGCCCATTGTAAAAGCTTTTGCAGGCAATGATACTATAGCAGTAAAGGGAGTTCCACACAGGCTTAATGCTATTGGTGGTACAAGTTTTTTGTGGAGTTCGCCTTCAGCTATTTTAAATAATCCGTTTAGTCAAAACCCTACTGCAATACTTAACAATGATGCAAATTT
Source organism: Ferruginibacter sp. (assembly GCA_031377605.1). GTDB lineage: Bacteria > Bacteroidota > Bacteroidia > Chitinophagales > Chitinophagaceae > Ferruginibacter. The sequence continues at coordinate 19,598 of JANMFB010000394.1, read as the reverse complement.
TTATGTAGAAGTTAGAGATGCTGTTGGTTGTGTAGGGTACGATAGTTTATTTGTAAAAGTGTACAATGGACCAACTTTTTATGTGCCAAATACATTTACGCCAAATGGCGATGGTATAAATGATGTATTTAGAGCTATACCTGTAGGCATGGCAAATACTACATATTTTAGGGTGTTTAACAGATATGGCGAACTCATGTTTGAAACCAACAAGTGGCTTAAAGGATGGGATGGAACCTACAAAGGAAAATCACAGCCCACTGGTACATATGTATGGATGGTAGTGGGAACGGATAGGGATTTTAAAAAAGTGGAAATGAAAGGGACGGTTAATATTATTCGGTAGATATTTACCGATTGGTATTTGTTTTTGCTATGCCAAAAGCGTTTAACCCCAAAAGAGGTGAGGTGCTAAGTTTTTGTTGCACAAAAAAAATGCTGCCACGAATTATACGAATGCTTACGAATAAAATACAATATTCTCGAATTCCGAGTTTTAAATTATGTCTCAAATTTTTAAAAATCCGTTCGTGTAAATTAGTATAATTCTTGGCTAGAACTAATTTGGCGAAGCCAAAAGAAAACTTAGCGCCTTAGCAGTTGAGTTTATTTTTCTTTCAAAGTGCATTCCAAAATAGCAACATCCAATACATGCTCCACACCACATTTTAAAGCAAAATTATTTTTTTGATGCCCTACAGGAAAATCAAAACAAACAGGATATTTAAATGTTGATACTTTTTCCAATACAATTTCTTCTATAGTTTTTCCGAACTCTTCTCCTACATCTTCTTTCTTTATTTTAAAACCACCAACAATTAGTCCTGCAAGTTTATTTAATTTTCCACTGCGTTTTAGGTTGTAAAACATTCTATCTATACTATATAAATATTCGCCCGTATCTTCTACAAAAAGTATTTTATTATCTGTGTTTATATCACTTTTAGATGCCGCAAGGCTTTCTAATGTTTTTAAATTTCCACCAACCAATGTTCCTTTGGCGTTTCCAATTTTATTAGAAATATTTATTGGTATTTTGTAGGTCATTTTTTCACCAATTAAACATTTTCTAATAGAATCTATCGTTTCTAATTGCACTGGTTCTGCTAACGCTGGTTTTACAAAGCTATTGCACATTTTGGAGTGTAATGTGGCAATTCCCAAATTTTTATTGATATGGGAATGTAAAACAGTAACATCACTAAAACCAATAATCCATTTTGGCTTTTTGATGAATTTGGTGAAGTTTAATTTATCTACGATGTGTATCAAACCATAACCGCCTCTTGCAATCATGATAGCTTTTATATTTTCATCATCTAGCATTAGTTGTAGATCTGCTAAACGCTCCTCATCTGTACCTCCAAAGCCAAAATATTTTTTACCAATACTATTACCATTTTTTATTTGATAACCCCAAGCCTGCATCGTATTGATAGCATCTGTGCAATCTGCCAATGTTATAAAACCTGCTGCACTAGTAATGCCAATGCTGTCTCCTTTTTTTAGGTAAGGCGGGATTTTTGCCTTCTTGCTATCTTCCAAATTTACTGAAAAGCTATCTGCTAAAGCTTTTACAGAGCCTAAGGCTAATATTGTAGAGGAGATAAATTTCTTTCGTTCCATATGATAAATATAAGAATAGTAAAATTGAATTTACTAAATTTCGCATTTGGGTTTACAATCAATATTTTTGCACTTTATTGTACTTATAATTTAAAATGAACAATCCAAAAAGATACTTAATAACTGCTGCTTTACCCTATGCTAACGGTCCTATACATATAGGGCACTTGGCAGGTTGTTACTTACCTGCAGACATATATGTGCGTTATTTGCGTGCACAAAACAGAGACGTGAAATTTGTAGGAGGAAGCGATGAACATGGTGTTCCCATTACGATTCGTGCTTTGAAAGAAGGCATTACTCCTCAAGACGTAGTGGATAGATACCACGCAATCATAAAAGAAAGCATGGCTCAAATGGGTATTTCTTTTGATATCTATTCCCGTACCTCTAATAAACTGCATCACGAAACTGCATCAGATTTTTTTAGAAAACTATATGATGATGGTTTGTTTGAGGAAAGAGAATCGGAGCAGTATTATGACGAAACAACAAGTACTTTTTTAGCCGATAGGTATATTATTGGCACATGTCCTGTTTGTGGAAATACAAATGCTTACGGCGATCAATGTGAGAAATGTGGTAGTGATCTATCTCCTGAACAATTGATAAATCCAAGAAGTGCATTGAGCGAAGCAGTACCTATAAAAAAGAAAACGACACATTGGTATTTCCCTTTGCAAAATTATGAGCCATGGTTAAAAGAATGGTTAATAGAAGGACACAAAGAGTGGAAAAACAATGTGTATGGACAGTGCAAAAGCTGGATAGATAATGGTTTACAACCAAGAGCTATGACTCGAGACAGTAATTGGGGAATAAAAGTGCCTATTGAAGGCGCCGAGGGTAAAGTTTTGTATGTGTGGTTTGATGCACCCATTGGTTACATCAGTGCTACCAAAGAACTAACGGCGAACTGGGCAGATTATTGGTGCAAGGAAGATACTAAGTTGGTACATTTCATAGGCAAGGATAACATTGTTTTTCATTGTATTATTTTCCCTTCTATGCTTAAAGCACATGGCGGTTTTGTACTGCCCGAAAATGTGCCTGCAAATGAATTTTTGAATATTGAAGGAGAGAAAGTTTCTACAAGTAGAAATTGGGCAGTATGGATAAATGAATATGTAAAAGATTTTGCTGGTTGCGAAGATGTGTTGCGTTATGTACTCTGTGCAAACGCACCAGAAACAAAAGATAATGATTTTACTTGGAAAGATTTTCAGGATAGAAACAACAGTGAATTGGTAAATATCTTTGGCAATTTTGTAAATCGTACTTGGGTTTTGATGCACAAATTATGTGGCGGAAAAGTACCAAAGTTGAACAAAGATATTTTAGACGAAAAGGATAAAGAACTTATAGATGATATTGCAAACGCTAAAATAAAAGTGGAAAAGAATTTGGAGGAATATAAATTTAGAGATGCTTTGTTTGAAGTAATAGACCATAGTAGAAAAGGGAATAGATACATGCAGGATAAAGAGCCTTGGATTTTGGCAAAGCAGACTACTGATAATGGACAACCAACTATTGAGGCACAGGCTAACATTGATAATTGTTTGCATTTGTGTTTACAATTAACAGCAAATCTTGCTATACTGATAAATCCTTTTTTGCCTAAAACAGCTAAAAAATTACTTGGTATGATGAAAGTGGTAGATAAGATGCTTGATTGGGAAAATGCAGGCAAAGTTGATTTACTAAAAATTGGTTACACCTTAAGAGAGGCAGAATTATTATTTAGAAAAATAGAAGATACTGAAATAGCTGCGCAAGTGGAAAAGCTTCGTAGTGGTCAGGTGGCAGTTGGGAGTGGGCAGTTGGAAGTGGGCAGTCGACAGTTGGCAGTGGGCAGTGGGCAGTTGGCAGTGAGTAGTCCACAGTTGGCAGTAGGCGGTGAAGAAGTAACTGTAATTAAACCCGAAATTGTATTTGATGACTTTGCAAAAATCGATTTAAAAGTAGGAACGATTGTAGCTGCAGAAAAAGTAGAGAAAGCAGATAAACTTTTAAAACTAACAGTAGATCTAGGTTTTGAAGTGAGAACGATTGTTAGCGGTATAGCACTTCATTTTGAGCCTTCAGAAATTGTAGGAAAGCAAGTAGTAGTTGTAGCAAATCTTGCTCCACGCAAAATGAGGGGAATAGAAAGCAACGGCATGATTTTGATGTCAGAGGATGCTGTTGGAAAATTACAATTTGTTGCACCAAACGAGGCGGTGGTTAATGGGAGTGGGGTTAGTTAGTTTAGAAAATTGAAAAAATATTATTTTGAAAAGAAAAGAAGTTGCACTTCTCCTAATACTTGCCTTAGTACAGTTTACCAATATTGTTGACTTTATGATTGTGATGCCGCTAGGGCCTGTGTTAAAAAAATTGTGGGGAATAGATAGTACACAATTTAGCAGAGTGGTTTCCTTATTCAGTATTGGTGCTTTTATTAGTGCAATGGCATGTATTGCATTTGTAGATAGGTTTGATAGAAAAAAAGTATTGATGATTGTGTATGCAGGGTTTACAATTGGAACATTTCTTTGTGGACTATCGCAAAATTATCATCAATTACTTGCGGCAAGATTTGTTACAGGATTATTTGGAGGTATTGGTGGTAGTGTAATTTTGAGTATGGTGGGAGATTATGTTGCACCAGAGCGCAGAGGGCAAGCTATGGGAATTTTAATGACTGGTTTTGCACTTGCGAGTGTGCTTGGAGTACCAGGTGGACTATGGCTAGCAGGGCATTACCAATGGCACACTCCATTTATTGTTTTGGCAAGTTTATGTACGGTCGTTTTTACTTTGGCATTTTTTCTCGTACCATCGTTTACCGGACATTTAAAAAATGGCGTTGTAAAGCAAACGGCTTTTGCTATTATAAAACACATATTTAGTGATGTAAATAAGCGTTGGGCATTGCTGCTAAGTAGCTTGGTTATTATGAGCCATTTTAGCATCATTCCATTTCTTACAGATTTTTTTACATACAATTTAGGAATAGATTATAAATCAAAGGTTCCTCTTATTTATATTGCAGGCGGTTTACTCACCGTTTTTGTAAGTCCCCTAATAGGTAAGTTAAGCGATAAGCATGGAAGGTTTTTTATCTTCAATATTCTCACTGTTTTAGCTATGGTGCCATTGCTAAGTATTCCTAATATTTACACAAATAATTTTTGGATAATACTACCAATTAGTTCTACACTTTTTATTTTTAGTGGGAGTAGAATGATCGTATCTAGTGCACAAGTTACAGGAACAGCAACGCCACAAGATAGAGGCTCATTTATGATTGTAAATAGCAGTATACAGCAATTAAGTACAGGTGTAATGGCAGCTATTGGTGGTGCAATAATTACCAACGACGAAGCAAAACGTTTGATACATTATCCTATACTTGGTTTTATAGGCGTTGGCTTTGCTATTTGTGCTTGGTTGGTTTTTAGAAAGATAAGAGTAAAGGCTTAGTTTTTTAAGTTTCAATTCCAAGTTCAAATTAAAATTGTATTTTCTAGTATTTTGAGATAAAAACTAAGCTAGCTATTTATAAAAACAAGGAGAAAATCATAAAGACGTTCTCCCTATTTATAAAAATTATTTTTTAATTAACTAATCCTGCATTTTTCAAATACGGTTCTACTCTCAAACCATGACCTATAAAGTCTTTAAAGGCTTTATTTAAATCTACACTATTGCCAACCGATAAAATATATTTTCTAAAACGATCTCCATTTGCTCTAGTCATTCCTCCATGTGCTTGTATCCAATCAAAAGCATTATAATCAAGCGTTTTGCTCCATGTATAAGCATAATAGCCTGCTGAGTAGCCTCCACTCCAAATATGTGCAAAGTAAGGTGTATGATAGCGTGAGGGAACTTCTTGTAACAATAAACCATATTTTTTCAAGACTTCATTTTCAAATGCTAAAGCAGGTTTGAAATCTGATTCTTTGTCTACACTATGCCATGCCATATCTAAAGTAGCTGCTGCCAATAACTCAGTTACTATATAGCCTTTATTAAATGTTTCTGCTTTTTTTATCTTATCAATAAGTGTTTGTGGAATTAATTTTTTTGTTTCATAATGTATTGCATAGTTTTTTAAAATTGCTGGGTCAAGTGCTGCATGTTCATTTATTTGAGAAGGAAATTCTACATAATCTCTTGGCACCGAAGTACCCGATAGTGTTGTATAATTTTGATTTGCAAATAAGCCATGCAATGTATGGCCAAACTCATGAAACATCGTTGTAACATCATCAAAGCTTATAAATGAAGGTTTACCAGGTGCAGGTTTTTGGAAATTAAAAACATTCACAATAACAGGTTTTTGTTTTAGATAATGTGATTGGTTCACAAAATTATTCATCCAAGCCCCACCACTTTTATTGTCCCTAGTAAAAAAATCTAAATAATAAATGGCCATAGATTTTTTGTCCTTGTCAAATACTTCATATGCTACTACATCTTGATTATAGACTGGCAAATCTTTTCTTACTTTAAAAGTAATACCGTACATTCTTTCTGCCGCATAAAAAACTCCTTTTTCGAGCACAGTCTTTACCTCAAAGTATGGCTTTATTTCATTTGCATCTAAATCATACTTTTCTTTTCGAACTTGCTCTTGGTAAAAATTCCAATCCCAGGGTTGTAATTTAAAACCGCTATTTTGTTTATCCATCAAGACTTGTATTTCTTTTGCTTCTCGCCTTGCTTTTTCTGCTGCCGGTTTAGCAATTTGTGCAAGCAAGCCTAAAGCTTTTTCTGGTGTTTGTGCCATCTGGTCCTGAAGTCGCCAATCTGCAAAGCTTTTTTTACCCATCAAATTAGCTTTCTGTAATCGAAGTATTGCTATTCTTTCTATTGTAGCTCTTGTATCACCGCTATCACTTTTTTCTGCTCGGCTCCAAGATGAATTAAATAATTTTTCTCTTGTAGCCCTGTTTTTTAAACTTTCTAATAATGGTTGTTGTGTAGTGTTTTGTAATCCTAGTAAATATTTATTTTCATAACCAGCAGTTTTCGCCCTTTCTTTTGCCGCTGCAATTTCTTCTGCTGTAAGGCCATCCAACTCACTTACATTATTTATAAGTAAAGCTCCATTTTTTCTAGCTATTAAAAGTTTACTACCAAATACAGTGCTAAGTGTAGCTAATTCTTCATTTATTTTTTTTATCTTTTCTTTATTGGCATTAGATAAATTTGCACCTGCAAGTTCAAATTGCTGTAAGTAATAAGATACTAATTTTTTATCTTCTCCTTTTAGGCTATTTATTTCCAGTGCTTTTATGCGATTGTATAGTTTGCTACTTAAATAAATCTTATCGGTATGTGCTGAAAAAATTGGCGCAAATTCTTCCTCTATTTTTTGTAGTGTAGGATTTGTATTGGAGCCAGTAAGATTGTAAAAAATAGTCGTAGCCCTGGTTAAATCTTCACCGCTTGTTTCTAAAGCCAAAACGGTATTTTGAAAGGTAGGTTTTGATTTATTATTTTCAATAGCTTCTATTTGGGTATCATGTTCTCTTAATGCATATTCAAAAGCTGGTTTAAACTGGTCATCTTTAATTAAGCTAAAATCGGGTGCTTGGTATTGTAATTTACTTCTTTGTAGAAGCGGATTCTTCATTTTTTCTGAACTTGATTGCGCTTGTAGATTAGTGAGACTAGTATTAAATGTGAGAATTAAGCAAATTGAAGTGATTTTTTTTATGCTAAGCATATTGATTTTATTTAGTTGCTCAAGTTAAAAAAATATAATGGAACTGTTGGTTTATGTTTAATTTATATCACTAGTTTTTTGCAATCTTTAAACTATTATTTTGCTAACCTTTTGTATTTTCTTGCAACTTCAATCATTTCTTCTTTAGACGGTACTGTTTCGTTTGCAAGAACTTCGGTAATTTTTCCATCTCCATCTAATATAAATATTGCAGGATAGGCTTTTACGTTATATTGCTTGGCTATTATTTTTCCTTCCCCTTTTTCGGCATCATATTTTATATTTATGAAGGCATCATTCATGTATGTACCTACTACTTTATCGGTAAGTATATTTTCTTCAAAAGCTAAGCATGGGGGGCACCAACTAGCGTAAAAATCAATAAAAACCTTCTTATTTGCTGCTTTAGCTTTTATAAGCGCATCATTAAAACTACTTTTCTCAAAAATAACTGGTGTAGGGGAAGTGAATTTATATTTCTGACTATTGGTATATCTTGAAAAAGCAAATGCAACAAATAATATAATACAACTTGCAAGTATGCCAAAAGAAAAAAGTGAAATTGCTATGGCTTTCTTTTTTAAGAAGTTGAAAAGAAAAGCAATTGAAATTCCAACCAAAGCTGCAATTCCAAATGGCTGCTTTACTTCTTTTACAATATAAATTGCAAGGCAGGTTAGTAAAACCAATATGCCATTCATTATGATACTTGATTTAGTTTTCACTTTTTTAATTTTATTGAAATTAATCATTTTTGGCTCGACTAGCTTTAGTTGAAACATTAAAATTGTATGACTATTAAATAATTTCTGAATTGCGGATAAGGATTTCTAAAGTACTAACTTGCCAAAAAATAGAATTATTCTCCATGATAAAACTTGAGTATTTTGTAAAGTCTGATTGTGCACAATTGATAAATTGGATAAAGGATGAAGAACTTTTGATAAATTGGTCTGGCACATTGTTTCATTTTCCGCTTACTGAAGAAAGTATGAATTGGTATATAGAAGATATAAATGATTTAAATACTTCTTCAGCTTTAGTATATAAAGTAAAAGATACAGAAACTAATACTGTTATCGGTCACATCTCCCTTGGAAATATTAGTCGAAAAAATCAATCAGCCCGCATTACACGAGTATTAATCGGCGATGAAGAAAATAAAGGAAAGGGATTTTGTAAAAAAATGATTCAAGCAATTTTAAAAATTGGGTTTGAAGATTTACATCTACATAGAATTTCATTAGGTGTTTATGACTTTAATGCATCTGCCATTAAATGTTATCAAAAAGCTGGCTTAATGATAGAAGGTAATACAAGAGAATGTTTATTGGTTAAAGATAAATGGTGGAGCCTAATAGAAATGAGTATTTTAGAAAATGAGTGGAAAGCAATGTAACTACTCTCTTACTAAGCCTATGTCTTCATAAAAACCTTTGTGATATATTAATGTAGATAAATAGCTACTAGATAACTTCTTTTTTTATGATTTTTTATAGAAGCATATAGTTATTTTATTTATAGGACAATACAATAAATAGAAATGCGTTGTAAGAATGAAACCAAACTCAATTCTTATGAAAACGAGTATTATATACTTATTTATTGCAATTTGTGTAGCTTTATTACTTAATTCTTGTGCAACTAGCAAAGACAGTTTAATAGTAGAAAAAAATGTACTTGAGAGCACTTCGTATGCCAAAGAGGTAAAAGATATAGATAAGCAAGATTGTTTTGTAGAGTTAAACGACGGATCGATTAAAAAATATGCATCGCTCAAATTGGTAACAGGAATTTTTACAACGCCACATTTACTTGCAGATGGGAAAATTGTAATACACCCTAAGGAATTAAAAGCTTACAGAGATCTAAATTATTATGCTGTTTCTCAAAAGCAATTTTATACAGGAGCAAAAGCATATGTAGCTACGCATGTATTACCAGGCTTTGCTGTAAGAGTGGTGAAAGGGAACTTAAATTTATATGCCTTGCAATTTTATGGTAGTGGTAATGTTTATAAAAAGTACTTTTTGCAAAATGGCGCTGATGGAGAGATATTGCCATTTAGTGCAGATTTATTAAGCTTATATACAAATAATAGTACTGAGATAAAAGCCATCCTGAAAAAAAATAGCAAGAAGGTAAATACAAAGCAAATGATTGCTTCGGTATATAATTATAATAATACTACATTTATATCTAAAAACTAATTTGGCATTACCAGAATTTTAAAAATTTGCAAACAGAAGCCGACTCACTTATTTAGGAGTTGGCTCTTTTATTTCTATAGGTTTATGTAATTGTGAAAGAAATAATTCTATTAGTAGTTTATCTTTGTAGCTAATGAACCTTACCAAACTGAACTATACTGACATTGCGTATAAAAGATTAGGAATAAAGGAAACAGATTGGCAACCACAACTTGGGTTCAAGCAATCGAAAGTAATCCTCGAAAAATTATATAATTATTATCAAGCAATTTATTTATTACAACCAACAAAATTCTATTGGGCAGGCTTGGCAAGGCTTACAGGTGGTCAAGTTTTATATGGCATGAGTAATTTGGTGAAAATTGCAAAAGATCCTTGTGCGCTTACACAACATATGATGATGGCTGCAAAAGATATTTTTGATAGCATAGCTTGGCAACATGAACTCTTTATGGTAGATGCTGATTTGCTTTTAGCAACATGTAAAGAAATAGATGAAGCAGAAAACCATACTTATAAGTATTTTCAATGTTGGCAAAATATATTGAGTAATGATAAATCGCTAGTAGCAAAAGGAAATGAAATGCTATTGCACAATGAGCAACTCAATACAATACAAAAGCATTATGAGGAAATTAAAAAAGACAGTTATTCAAAAAAATATTTTTGGTTTACTAGTTTTGTAATGCGCTGCATACATCCTTACCATCCTAGGTTTATTTTTCAATATCCTTTTAGGAATTTTACCGTTTTTGACGATAGGTGGAAGTGGATTACCAATAAAAAAGGCATGTGGCCATGTTGGATAAATATTTCTACAGAAGAAAAAATTCGTTTGGTTTCTTTGAGTAATGAAAATGTGATAAAGCATCGGTGGTAGTTGCATTAAATATCTAACCAAATTTTGTAAATAAGTTTTTTGTATAGCCAACAAACAAAAAGTATGAGTATATTAAATTTCGAATTTAAAGCTAAGGCCACAAACATAAAAGTGTTAGAAGAAAAACTTCTTTCCCTAAATCCACTATTCATTGGCGAAGACAATCAAAAAGATACTTATTATAACGTAGCTATTGGCAGGTTAAAACTAAGAGAAGGCAATATTGAAAATGCTTTGATATGGTATAGCAGAGAGGATGTAGGAGGTGCAAAACAATCAGATATTTTATTGTACAAGCATATTCCCGATGATGCATTAAAAAGTATCTTGGAAAAATTACATGGCATAAAAGTAATTGTAGACAAAATACGGAAAATCTATTTTGTAGATAATGTAAAATTTCATTTTGACACTGTAGCGGCGCTAGGTACATTTATAGAAGTAGAAGCAATAGATAAAGATGATAGTATTGGTATAGAAAAATTGAAAGCGCAAATAAGTTATTACACAAATTTTTTCGGCATTGCAGCGGAAGATTTTGTAAAAGTTTCTTACAGTGATTTGATTTTAAACGTTAAAAGTTAATGCTTAAACATTAATTGTTTTGAGCAATCCTTTCAATTAATATAAAGTTTTTTTTATAAAACCTATATGGGGATTAACTTTCAGCGATTAGTGCCCAAAAAAACACAATCCTAATAATTTTTAACGTTTAACAAATAACGTTATTCCAAATAAAACCCTTACTTTTGCGCCGAATTTAGAATTACTGAGAGTTACATTACATGCTCAGCAGCTATTGACCATAGGTAAAAACGTATTGCCTCACCGGACAAATTTATTTCTCCCACAACAATAGCCCGAAGCATAATATGTGATCATCAAAAAATTTTTTTGACCATATAGAATTGTGAGTAGGGTAAAGTAAAGATTTCATTTTAGTCTTTAGATAGGTACAGCCATATTACAGCGCTAGACGGTCCTCATTTAAACAAATAATTATTATGAATGCATTTGAAGCATTAGGCCTAAACGAAAACATCGTAAAGGCAGTAACGGATTTGGGCTTTACAGCACCAACGCCTATTCAAGAACAAGCAATACCAGTATTGGTAGCAGGTACAAAAGATTTTGTAGGTCTAGCACAAACTGGCACGGGAAAAACAGCAGCATTTGGTTTGCCATTGTTGCAACTTTTAAACCCTGATGACAAATTTCCTCAAGCATTAATTGTATGCCCTACAAGGGAATTGTGTTTGCAGATCACAAACGATCTAACAGATTTTAGAAAGCATAGCAGAGGAATTGCAGTAGAAGCAGTATACGGCGGCGCATCGATTGTAATGCAAATTCGCAATTTAAAAAAAGGAGTACAGATTGTAGTTGCAACACCAGGTCGTTTGATAGATTTGATAGAAAGAAAAGCCATCGATTTACAAAAAGTAAAATATGTTGTATTAGATGAAGCAGATGAAATGCTAAACATGGGCTTTAGAGACGATATCGATTTCGTTTTAAAGAACACTATTAAGAGAGAAAGTATCTGGTTGTTTTCTGCAACTATGCCTACGCAAGTGCGTGCTATTGCAAAAAACTTTATGACAGATCCGCACGAAATTACCGTTGGTAAAAAGAATAGTGGTAATGTAAATATTGATCACCAGTTTTTTGTAGCTCCAGCAAATTCTCGTTTCGAGTCTTTGAAAAGGTTAATAGATTTTAATCCGGATATGTATGGCATCATTTTTACAAGAACAAAAATGGATGCCCAAGATGTTTGTGAGCGCCTAGCTAAAGCAGGTTATGAAATTGAAGCGTTGCATGGCGATTTATCGCAGCAGCAAAGAGATAGGGTAATGGCTCGTTTCCGTACAAAAGCATTGCAACTATTAATAGCTACTGATGTTGCCGCTAGAGGCATTGATGTAGATGGTATTACTCACGTAATCAATTACGAATTGCCTGATGATATGGAAGTGTATACACACAGAAGTGGACGTACAGGTCGTGCTGGTAAAACAGGAATTTGTTTATCTATTTGCCATACAAGAGAAACGTTTAAAATTAGAAGTTTGGAAAAAATGGTAAATGCACAATTCCACAAAATGGATATTCCAAGTGGAAAAGATGTATGTAGAAAACAATTTTTCCATTTTATGGATAAGTTAATTACTACCGATATTTCTCATGGCGATTATGAAACATATTTGCCAGACCTTATGGAAAAATTTGCACATGTTACCAAAGAAGAAGTGTTGCAAAGAGTTGCTGCATTGGAGTTTGATCATTTCTTAAAATATTACGAAAATGCCGAAGACTTAAATGCAAAAGATGCAGGTCGTCGTTCGATTGATAGAGGAAATGATCGTCAGCCACGTACAGAAGGTGGGCGCAGGGATAGATCTGAATTTACCCGAGGCAACAATGGTTACACAAGATTATTTGTAAACCTTGGTACAAAAGATGGTTTTTATAAGGCAAGTTTCTTGCAATTTATTTTAGACGAAAGCAATCTTAACAAAGAAGCTTTAGGAAAAATAGATATAAGAGATATGAATACTTGGGTAGAATGTGATAGCGCAAGTGCAGCACAAATGATAAGTTCATTGGATGGCAAACGTTACAACAATCGTACGGTGCGTATGAACGAAGCTGATGGTGGCTTTAAAAGACCAACTGACGAAAGAGGCGGCGAACGCAGAGGAACAAGAGAAGTAGGTAGCGGTGCACCAAGAGAAAGAAAAAGAACTTTTGGTACAGGTGCAGGTTTTAGGGATAGAAAATAATTATTAGCTTTCAAACACCAATAAATAAAAGAGGTCTAGATGTAATCGAGACCTCTTTTATATTGTAGAATTTTTAAAATTTATACCCAAAGGAAATGCCTGCCCAATATGGAATAAAAGATCCTTCGGCAAAAATAGGTGTAAGTCCTGCTCTAAAAAGAAATCCACCATTTTTTGGTTGTAAACGGTAGCCAAAATATAAATGACCAAATGTGGAGGTAAACCTATCACTTCCGCCCGAGTAAGTATCACTTAGGCTTATAAAAGTAGCTCCTGCTCCCAACTCAAAAAAATTCTTATCATCCTTGCCAAGCAAATAATTTAATCCTACCGGGAATAACAATAAAGATGTTCTTCCATCACTAAAACCATCAGCAACAGTAAATCCTCCAATACCCACCCTAAACCCTAACCCGTCATTTTTTTTCATAAATCTCATATCATAGTTTACAGATGCTAGACCTGCACCACCTAATTCTACATATGTAGATTTTGCTGCTGTTTGGGCTTTTACATTATCAACAAAACAAGCAATCATTAATAACATTATAAGTTTTTTCATAATAGTTTTTTTATAAGAGTTTAATAGTTCCAATTATGCTGCATTAAAAAGAAATATTTATACAATGTTAACCTCTTTTTTTAATTCTACATCAAAAGATAATTTTATAGAATCAATTATTTTTTCACTGAGGTGTAAAATTTCATCACCATTTGCATTGCCATAATTTACCAATACCAACGCTTGCTTTTCGTGGCATCCTGCATCGTTTTTCCTATAACCCTTCCATCCGCATTGTTCTATAAGCCATCCTGCGGCAAGTTTTGTTTCACTTTCTCCAAAAGGATAACCCACAATATTTGGGAATTTCTCTTTTAATGAAATGTATTGTTCATTAGTAATAGTAGGGTTTTTAAAAAAACTTCCCGCATTACCAATTACAGCAGGGTCGGGGAGTTTGCTTCGTCTAATTTTTATCACAGCATCTGATATTGCTTTTATGCTTTTGGTCTGCACACCCATTTTTTCTAATTCATTTTCTATTGCACCATAAGAAGTATTAAAAACTGCAATTTTATTTAAACGAAAAGTTACATTCAAAATGACAAATTGGTTTTTAAATTTATTTTTAAAAACGCTTTCTCTGTAACCAAATTCGCAATCCCTATTTGTAAATGTTACTACTTTTTTATCACAAATATGATACGCTTCTAAGGAATGAAAAACATCTTTTATCTCCACGCCATAAGCACCTATGTTTTGCATAGGGCTTGCACCTACACTCCCAGGTATAAGCGAAAGATTTTCAACACCTGAAAAATTATTTTCGATGCAATACATTACAAAGTCATTCCAACCAACACCAGCTCCTACTTTCACATAAAGAAAAGTTTCGTCTTCTTTAATTTTTTCAATACCTGCTATTTCATTTTTTAAAACAAACCCATCAAAGTTTTTTGTAAAAAGTATGTTGCTGCCGCCCCCAAGTATTAATTTTTTACCATAATCATGTTCCAATAATTCCCTTAACATGTCAACAGAAGAAAATTTAGTAAAATACTTTGCTATGGATTCTATGCCGAACGTATTTAATTTTTTGAGGGCGTAATGTTCTTGAATAAGCATGGATGCAAATTATTAAAACAATTTTAAACACAAATTATTGTTAGCAAGAAAATTACCCAAACTCAAATAATACATAAGCGATTCTAAAAAAATCTTCAATAAAAATTATTTTTTGTAATTTTATAAGAATAAGAAAATCATGAAGACAAAAGAAGAAATAGTAGATAATTGGTTGCCACGTTACACAGGGCAAGCTTTACAAGATTTTGGTAAGTACATTTTGCTTACAAACTTTAGCAATTATGTGACCATGTTTGCCGAAAAAAACAGTGTAGAAATTATAGGAAAAGATAGGCCTATGCAATGCGCAACTGCAGATAATATTACTATCATTAATTTTGGTATGGGAAGCCCGGGTGCTGCTACCATCATGGATTTGCTTTCTTCCATAAAACCAGAAGCTGTGTTATTTTTAGGCAAATGCGGCGGATTAAAAAGACGCAATAAAATTGGCGATTTAATTTTACCCATTGCAGCTATAAGAGGAGAAGGTACAAGTAATGATTACTTTCCTCCTGAAGTCCCTGCACTGCCTGCATTTGCACTCCAAAAAGCAATTTCTACAACCATTAGAGATTATGAAGCTGATTATTGGAGTGGGGTTTGTTACACTACAAATCGAAGGGTTTGGGAACATGATGAAGAATTTAAAGAATATTTGAAAAAAGTAAGGGCTTACGCAATTGATATGGAAACGGCAACTATTTTTACAGTCGGTTTTTTCAATAAAATTCCTACCGGTGCTTTATTGCTTGTAAGTGATAGCCCAATGGTACCCGAAGGTGTTAAAACAGAGGCTAGCGATAAAGCCGTAACAACTACTTTTGTAGAAAGACATTTAAATATCGGAATTGATTCGCTAAAACAGTTACAAAACAATGGGCTTACAGTAAAACATTTGCAGTACTAATTTTTGTTTGCCACTATTTGCCGAAATAATAGGAATAGATTTTGTTTCGTAAATTTTATTTGCCACAAATGTCACGAATTAACACGAATGGGTTTCCAAGTTGGTATGAGTTTTTGTAAAGTTGATAAATTAAATAAATGCATTTGATTCGTCTAAATTCGTCCTATTCTGGCTTAACCAAATGTAGAAGGTTTTTTTCAACAAATAACGAATGCAACCACTACTCCAAATAAAGAACTTAAAAATTTCATTTGCTCAAAATGAACATGTAGTAGATGCTGTAAAAAATATTTCACTAGATATTCATCGAGGGAAAATAACTGCCATCATTGGCGAAAGCGGTTCTGGTAAATCCGTAACCGCCTTATCATTAATGAAACTATTGCCAGCTCAAGCAAAGCTAAGTGGTGAAATAATTTTCTATACTAACGAAAAAGAATCTCAGAATATAACATCTTTATCTAATGAAGAAATAAGAAAAATACGTGGCAATAAAATAGCTATGATTTTCCAGGAGCCTATGACATCTTTAAATCCATTGCACAAATGTGGGGCACAAGTAATGGAAAATCTAATGTTGCATAAAAAGCTTTCTAAAAACGCAGCAAGAGAAGAATCGTTAGCATTGTTTACAAAAGTGGAATTGCCAAATCCTACACAAATGCTAGACCGATACCCTCACCAAATAAGTGGCGGACAAAAGCAAAGGGTAATGATAGCCATGGCAATGAGTTGTAAGCCAGCATTGCTTATTGCAGACGAGCCTACAACTGCACTAGATGTAAGGGTGCAAAAAAATATTTTGCAACTGCTTAAAAATTTGCAATCAGAGAATAATATGTCTATTCTTTTTATAACACACGATTTGCAGTTGGTTGCAAATATTGCAGATGAAATAGCAGTCATGTACAAAGGAGAAATTGTAGAGCAAGGTGATGCAAAAGTTATTCTTTCAAAACCTCAACATAATTATACAAAAGCTTTGCTTGGTTGTTTACCTACACCTACCAGCAAAGGAAAAAGATTAGCTGTTATCAATGATTTTTTAGAAGGAAAAAAAGCCTGTGATACAGTAGTTTATAATACTCCTATAATTTCCGATAAGATAATATTAGAAGTAAAAAATCTTGAAGTGCATTATCCATCCAAAAGAAATTTTGTTGGCAAAGTAATAGATTATTACAAGGCTGTAGATGGTGTAAGTTTTAACGTTTACAAAAATGAAATTATAGGGTTGGTGGGAGAGAGCGGCTGCGGTAAAACAACATTGGGTAGAGCCATTTTAAACTTAATAAAACCTACTGGTGGTCATATTTTTTATGAGGGTAAAGATTTAGCTCAAATAAGTAAAGATGCTTTGAGGATACTAAGAAAAGATTTACAAATTGTTTTTCAAGATCCTTATGGTTCTTTAAACCCACGCATTAGTATAGGTGATGCAATAACAGAGCCTATGCAAGTACATGGATTATTTGCAACAAGAAAACAACAAAAGGAAAAAGCAGTTGCATTATTGGAGCAAGTTAATATGCCGGCCGATGCTTATAAGCGATATCCGCACCAGTTTAGCGGTGGTCAAAGGCAACGAATTTGTATAGCAAGAGCTTTGGCTTTAAATCCTGATTTTTTAATTTTCGATGAAAGTGTTTCGGCTTTGGATGTAAGCGTGCAAGCCCAAGTACTAAACCTTATCAATGAATTAAAACAAGCGTATAATTTCACAGCAATTTTTATTTCTCACAACTTTCCAGTGGTGCACTATATAAGTGATAGAATATTGGTAATGAGAAATGGAAAGATGATAGAAGAAGGAACCGCAAATGAGGTTATTTTTTCACCAAAAGAAGAATATACCAAGGAGTTGCTGGCGTCAGTTCCTGGAGATAAATTTGTTCTTTAAAGTAATATAAATACCTTACTTTTGCAGCCTTAATTAAAATCATGCCGTAACATGATAAGTGCCTTTTTACAAATGAAGGCTTTTTCTGAGTAAATATCAATTATTTACACGGCATGAGATAAAATAAAACCTATTTAATAGATGAAATTATCTCAATTCACGTTCGACCTTCCACTTAACCTTATTGCCCAAAACCCTGCCAAGCGAAGAGAAGATAGCCGTCTGATGGTTATCAATAGAGCAACAGGTAACATTGAAAATCGTCATTTTGATGAAATACAAGAATATTTTAACGATAAGGATGTTTTTGTTGTAAATAACACTAAAGTTTTTCCAGCTCGCATGTATGGTCGCAAAGAAAAAACAGGTGCAAAAATTGAAGTTTTTTTGCTGCGTGAGTTAAACAAAGCAAATAAGTTGTGGGACGTAATAGTAGATCCTGCTCGTAAAATTAGGGTTGGTAATAAATTATATTTTGGAGAGAACGATGAGCTTGTAGCAGAAGTAATTGACAATACTACAAGCCGCGGAAGAACCATTCGTTTTTTATGGGATGGAACGGAAGATGAGTTTCGCAATATGTTAGATTTTATGGGCGAAACACCATTGCCAAAGTATATAAAGCGTAAGCCTGAAGAAGATGATAAAGAGAGATACCAAACAGTTTACGCAAAACATGAAGGTGCGGTTGCTGCTCCTACTGCTGGTTTGCATTTTAGCAAAGAGCTTATAAAAAAACTAGAAATAAAAGGTATTCGTTTTGCAGAAGTTACGTTGCATACAGGGCTTGGTACTTTTAGACCAATCGAAGTAGAGGACTTGAGTAAGCATAAGATGGATGCTGAATATTACAAGATAGAAGAAACAGCTTGTAGTATTGTAAATAAAGCAAAAGAAAAAGGTCATAGAATCTGTTCTATTGGTACTACTACCATGCGTACATTGGAAAACTCCTACACAGCTCAAAAAATGCTAAAGCCATCAGAAGGTTGGACGAATAACTTTATTCACCCACCTTATGATTTCAACATTGCCGATTCAATGGTAACAAACTTTCATTTACCAAAAACGAGTTTGCTAATAATGTCTTGCGCCTTTGCAGGTTATGATTTAATGATGGAAGCATATAAAAAAGCCATAAAAGATAAATATCGTTTTTTCAGTTATGGAGATGCAATGCTGATAATTTAACTCAAAAGAGAGAGAAAATATTCAAACGTCCCATGTTGGGGCGTTTTTTGTTTGAATAAGATGAAATAAAGTTTTCTTATTATGAGTACGAAATACTCCATTTTTTTGAGTAAAGACCTACTGTTAGTAAATAAAAGATAAAAAAAAGGGGTTGTGATAGAAATCTCAACCCGTATTAATCCAATATCCTATGAAAAACCATCTTTAAAACGTGGGTATGTTACTTTTATTGTGATTTTTATGAAATCTTATAAAAATAATATTGTCAGTTGGTAGATTACTTTACAATAGGAAAGACGATTAATACAAATCAAAGTTGCTTTTTTGCTTTTTTTATTACAAAATTATAATCAAACAAGGTTTAATTTTAATTCATCATATAGCTTATAATAGTTAAATATTCTTTTTCGTTTTATTTATAAGAAATGGATTGATCTTTTTTGAATACAATGGGATGTATTCTCAGTTGTATTAGATAACAAGAAAGGGTCGTATACTCAATCTCGGCTTAAATTCTAAAAATTATTTTATGGTTTAGCAATTAATATGGTAAGGTGACCCCAAATTTTTTTGCGAGTAATTTCAAATCATCTACCACAGAACTTATTAGAGGAATGCCATGAGCTCTTCTTTCTGTTTCAAATGCCATCTCCGGTTCTCCCGGTATGATTACTTTTTCATTTTCATTAATTGGAGTAGCATTTTTAAATGCCTGTATCCACTGATCCATATCTTTTTTAAAATCT